>JAGSHH010000100.1 GCA_023954655.1 Colwelliaceae bacterium | reverse complement strand
TTGTCAAATGGGCATGGTTCAATGTTAATTTATTCTCTTCTACATTTATCAGGTTATGACTTACCTATTGAAGAAATAAAGAATTTTCGTCAGCTACATTCTAAAACGCCAGGCCACCCTGAGTATGGATATACCCCTGGTGTAGAGACAACGACAGGACCATTGGGTGCAGGAATATCAAATGCTGTCGGTATGGCTATTGCTGAAAAGACACTAGCGGCACAATTTAACCGTGAAGGTCATAACGTAGTTGACCATTTTACTTATTGCTTTTTAGGCGATGGCTGCTTGATGGAAGGTATCTCTCATGAAGCTTGCTCACTTGCAGGCACTTTAGGATTAGGCAAGTTAGTTGCATTTTGGGATGACAATGGCATTTCAATTGATGGTGAAGTAGAAGGATGGTTTACTGATAACACTCCTCAGCGTTTTGCTTCATATGGCTGGCACGTTATTGCCGATGTTGACGGACATGATCCACAAGCAATTGCCGCAGCAATTAAAGAAGCAAAATCAGTAACTGATAAACCAACAATGATTTGTTGTAAAACAATCATTGGTTTTGGCTCTCCTAATAAAGAAGGTACACATGATTGTCATGGCGCGCCTTTAGGTGATGACGAAATAGCCTTAACACGTAAAAAATTAAACTGGTCACATGGACCTTTTGAAGTACCAGAAGATGTATACGCTGACTGGAATCAAAAAGACAAGGGTCAGGCAAACCAAATTTCATGGAATGAAAAATATGCGTCATATCAAGCGGAATATCCAGAGCTTGCTGCTGAATTTGATCGTCGTGTGATCAAAGGTGAATTACCAAAAGAATTTGAAACAAAGGCAAATGCTTATATTCAGGCGTGTCAAACTAAGTCAGAAAGTATTGCTTCTCGTAAAGCTTCACAAAATATCATTGAAGAGTTTGGTTCTATGTTACCTGAGTTATTAGGTGGTTCAGCCGATTTAGCAGGTTCAAACTTAACACTTTGGTCTGGTTCTAAGGGTATCCAAGATGATGCAGCAGGAAATTACATTTTCTATGGTGTTCGTGAATTTGGGATGTCTGGTATTATGAATGGTATTTCTTTACACGGTGGTTTTATAAACTACGGTGCTACCTTCATGATGTTTATGGAATATGCACGAAACGCTGTCCGTATGTCTGCATTGATGGGTATTCAAAATATTTTTGTTTATACCCATGACTCTATTGGCCAAGGTGAAGATGGTCCAACGCATCAACCAATCGAACAATTAACGAATTTACGTACTACACCAAATATGGTGACTTGGCGCCCTGCTGATGCAACTGAATCTGCAGTTGCATGGAAAAATGCGGTTGAGCGTAATAATGCTCCTACTTCATTAATATTCTCTCGCCAAGGTTTACCGGCACAATCACGTAATTCTGAACAAGTTTCAGATATAGCCAAAGGTGGTTATATTTTACGTGACAGCCAAGGAACTCCTGAAGTTATATTAATTGCAACAGGTTCAGAAGTCGCATTAGCAATGAAAGCTGCAGATGTAATTGGGAATGGCGCACGTGTTGTTTCAATGCCATCAACCAATATATTTGATGCACAAGATGCACAATATAAAGAGTCAGTATTACCTAGTTCAGTCACCAAACGAGTAGCTATTGAAGCAGCACATACCGATTTTTGGTATAAATATGTTGGCTTTAACGGTGCTGTTGTAGGCATGACAACATTTGGTGAATCAGCTCCAGGTAATGTATTGTTAGAGCACTTTGGTTTTACTGTAGAAAATGTTGTTAAAACAGTAAACAACCTAGCTTAATACTTTAAGCACCTTAAATATGTAACGATTTAAGGTGCTCTACTCCACTCTCTAAAATAACCTTTCATTATGCTTGTGATTTATGCCTACAAATATTGCTATTAATGGTTTCGGTCGAATTGGCCGCAGTGTTGCTCGAGCGTTATATGAGAACAATCATAGAGCTAATTTTAATTTAGTTGCTATCAATGAAATTGCTGATCCTGAAGGTATTGCTCATTTATTAAAATATGACAGTACTCACGGTCGTTTTTCCTTTTCTGTTGAACTAAATGCTGATCGTTTAAATATTGCTGGTGATGATATTTTATTGACTCATCATAATGATTTTAAAAATATCAATTGGCATGATAAATCTGTCGATATTGTTTTAGATTGCACTGGAATTTATGCCAGTAAAGAAGATGGTCTGCAACATATTACCAATGGTGCAAAAAAAGTCCTTTATTCACACCCTGCTAATAAAGATGTAGATGCTACAGTTATTTTTGGTGTCAACGAAAAAATATTAACAACTAAAGATAATATTGTTAGTAATGGCTCTTGCACTACTAATTGTATCGTCCCGGTGATTAAGGTACTCGATGAGGCTTTTGGTGTAGAAAGTGGCACAATTACAACGATTCATTCCTCAATGCATGATCAACAAGTTATTGACGCATATCATCCAGACTTAAGAAGAACGCGCGCAGCGAGTCAATCTATAATTCCAGTTGATACTAAGCTTTCAGCAGGTATCGAACGAATTTTACCAAAATTTTCAGGCCGATTTGAAGCTATTGCAGTACGTGTTCCTACTATTAACGTTACCGCTATGGACTTAAGTGTAACTGTTTCAAACGACGTATCAATTGATGATATTAATAGTGCCATAATGAATGCGCAAAATAATGGCTTACAAGGGATCCTTGGTTATACTGAAGAGCCACTTGTATCGATTGACTTTAATCACGATCCTCATTCAGCCATTGTCGATGGTAATCAAACACGTGTAAGCCATAAACGTTTAGTAAAAATGTTAGTTTGGTGTGATAACGAATGGGGTTTTGCCAATAGAATGTTAGATACCGCTAAAGTAATGTCGACTTTACTTTAGCCTAAAAAATGTAAACTTTTTATACTTAAATAATTTAATAAATAAACGAACAGGAAATTTATCATGTCAGTTATTAAAATGACCGATTTAGATTTAGCAGGACAACGTGTATTGATCCGTGAAGATTTAAACGTACCAATCAGCGAAGGAAAAGTTACTTCAGATGCTCGTTTAAGAGCAGCATTACCAACGATAAAACACGCTTTAAATGCTGGCGCAAAAGTTATGGTAATGTCTCACCTTGGTCGCCCAACCGAAGGCGAATTCAATAGTGAATTTTCATTACAACCTGTAGTCAATTATTTAACAGAAGCTTTATCTGCCCCAGTTAAGTTAGTAAGCAATTACCTAGATGGTGTAGATGTTGCCGACGGTGAGTTAGCAGTTTTTGAAAATGTTCGCTTTAATCAAGGCGAAAAGAAAAATGAAGACGGTTTAGCTAAAAAATTAGCCGCGTTATGTGATGTTTTTGTTATGGATGCATTTGGTACCGCACATCGTGCGCAAGCTAGTACTCATGGTGTTGCTAAATTTGCACCAACAGCATGTGCTGGACCATTATTAACAGCAGAATTAGACGCATTAGGCAAAGCACTTGATAACCCAGCTCGCCCATTAGTGGCTATTGTTGGCGGTTCTAAAGTATCAACAAAACTTACTGTTTTAGATTCATTATCTAAAATTGCAGATACACTTGTTGTTGGTGGTGGGATCTCAAACACTTTTGTTGCTTCAGCTGGTAACGAAGTGGGTAACTCTTTATTTGAAAAGGACTTGATCCCAGAAGCACAACGTCTTCGAAATGAAACACAAGTTATCTTTGCTGATGATGTAACTGTTACTCGTGATGGTTTTAGTGATTGGAAACATGACTCTGAAACTGAAATCAAAGCTTTATCTGAAATTTCAGCAGAAGACGATATTATTGATTACGGTCCTAAAACTGCATTAAAAGTTGCTGAGATTATTAAATCTGCTGGTACAATTTTATGGAATGGCCCTGTTGGCGTATTTGAAATGGACGCTTTTGCAAAAGGAACTGAAGTTATATCACGCGCTATTGCTGAAAGCTCGGCATTTTCAATAGCTGGCGGCGGTGACACATTAGCAGCGGTTGATAAATATGATATTGCTGATAAAGTTTCTTATATTTCTACTGGCGGCGGAGCATTTTTAGAGTTTTTAGAAGGTAAAAAATTACCTGCTGTAGAAATTTTAGAGCAACGTGCAAAATAACCAGAATAACACCTCTGACTATATATTAAGTTAGTTATACAAAAATCCTCACAAAAACTGTGGGGATTTTTTTAATCCAGTTTTCAGTTAAAATCCTTCCAAGAAAGCTTTCATTCATTAACAAATTAGAGTTTCTTCAAAAAATTGTCTATCTTATTCTTTAATAAATTCGTAGTAAACTTACGAAATGATTTTACTAAATTTCGATATAGTTTCGCTTTTACATCCGGTTTTTTAGTAATTATCGAACAAAATACTAAGTATTCAAATTAAAGACGATGTAAATACAAAAACAGATCATTTCATCCAGTGACAATGTGTTTTTTTTTCTGGTACAATTACGACACGAAAGAAATTAGTTTCGTTATGAAACTTTATCGCAACTTATTTGAATCAAGATGACAATTTAGGAGTTCATTCATGGCTTTAGTATCTATGCGCCAAATGTTAGATCACGCAGCAGAAAACGGATACGGTATTCCTGCATTTAACGTTAATAATCTAGAGCAAGTGCGAGCAATTATGATCGCAGCAGACAAAACTGATAGTCCTGTAATATTGCAAGGTTCTGCTGGTGCTCGTAAATATGCTGGAGCTCCTTTTTTGCGTCATTTAATATTAGCGGCTATTGAAGAATTCCCACATATTCCAGTAGTTATGCATCAAGATCACGGTACATCACCAAGCGTATGCCAACGTTCGATTCAATTGGGTTTTTCATCAGTGATGATGGATGGTTCATTAATGGATGACGGTAAAACACCTTCAAGTTATGAATATAATGTTGATGTTACTCGTAAAACAGTTGAAATGGCACATGCGTGTGGTGTTTCAGTAGAAGGTGAATTAGGATGTTTAGGCTCGTTAGAAACTGGCGAAGCAGGTGAAGAAGATGGCATTGGTGCAGTAGGCAAACTAACTCTAGATCAAATGTTAACAGATCCTGAAGAAGCTGCAGACTTTGTTGGAAAAACACAAGTCGACGCTCTAGCAATTGCTTGTGGCACTTCACATGGTGCTTATAAATTCACCCGTCCACCAACTGGTGATATTTTAGCAATTGATCGAATCAAAGCAATCCATGCACGCATTCCAAATACACATTTAGTCATGCATGGTTCTTCATCAGTCCCACAAGATTGGTTAGCTGTAATAAATGAATATGGTGGAGAAATCCCTGAAACTTACGGTGTTCCTGTTGAACAAATATGTGAAGGAATTAAATATGGCGTACGTAAAGTAAATATAGACACAGATTTACGTTTAGCCTCGACTGGAGCAACCCGTCGCTTTTTAGCGCATAACCCTAGCGAATTTGATCCACGTAAATTTTTGGCTGAAACGACTAAAGCAATGTCTGATATTTGTATTGCTCGTTATGAAGCATTCGGTACTGCCGGTAATGCAGCAAAAATAAAGCCTATATCTTTAGACAATATGTTTGAAAAATATAATACAGGCGAGCTAAATGCCTTAATTAAATAGGAGATTATAACCTCTTATTTATAATAAATTTAGCATTACTACGTTTTATGAAACCAAAATCGTCATTACTATAGAGAGCGCACCCTCGATTATAATGACGTTATCTACAAGGATGTAGATAGGTTTATTGAATAAAAAACACCTCATATTCCCACTAATTAGTTCACTATCTAAAATTTCCTTTAAAAATACACAAAATATAGTTGGTATGACCATTGCGATTGATTATAATTCGCGCTTAAAAATATATGGGAGATTATCTATGGAATTTATAACGTCGTGGTTTAATGACAACCAATCAATGCTACAAGAATTAGCAATTAAATTTATTGTTGCATTATTAATTCTTTTTATCGGTAAATTAATTGCGAAGCTTATACGTCGAGGCGTTGAAAAAATATTAGAGCATAAAAATGTTGATAACACAGTTATCTCATTTGTAGCTAGTCTAGTATATGGTTTAGTAATACTCGTTGCGTTTATCGCCGCCATATCTCATTTAGGTTTCAATACATCTTCACTAGTAGCTATCGTTGGTGCTGCAGGTTTAGCAATAGGCTTAGCTCTGCAAGGATCTTTATCGAACTTCGCTTCTGGTATTCTTCTTATATCATTAAAACCTTTTAAATCAGGTGACTTTGTTGAAGTGTCAGGCACTGCAGGTGTTGTTGAAGAAGTTAATATTTTCTCAACACAATTACGAACTGGTGATAATAAAACAGTTATTATTCCTAACGGATCAATTACTAGTGGAACAATCACAAATTACTCAAGAAAACCTACTCGACGTATCGATTTAGTTATTGGTGTTAGTTATGATGCTGATTTAGCCCAAACACGAGATATTTTAACCCAAGTTGTATCTAGTCATGAACTTGTGCTGAAAGATCAAGATATTACTATTGGTGTAAGTGAGCTTGCTGATAATTCAGTTAATTTTGTTGTTCGTCCTTGGGTCAAAACCGAAAACTACTGGCCAGTATACTTTGCTCTATTAGAAAGCATTAAAGTTGAATTAGACAAAGCCGGCATCGAAATTCCGTATCCACAATTATCTGTACACGTAAACCAAGAGAACTCTAATGAATCATAAAATCGCTATTGCAGCAATATGCTGTTTTCCTTTAATCAGTGCAGCTGAAGATAAAGTAAAGACTTCACCAATTACTGCTTCAGCTGAGCTTGGCTTGTTATATAAAACAGGTAATACAAAAAGCGCTGATATTAAAACCGGTTTTGACGTTAAATATGAAGAAGAATTATGGCGCAGTACTTTAGCGTTTGATTTATTAATTAAAAAAACTGAAAAAACTGATGAAAATGGTGAAGAACATTTCGATACATCAGATCAAAAATGGACTGTAGAGTCAAAAACCAATTACACCCTAGATAAAACTAGTAAAAACTATATTTACGGTGATATTGCATATGAAGATAATCGCTTCAGCGGTTTTGAAAACCAAAGCTCAATTTCAGCAGGTTGGGGTCGTGAATGGTTTAAAAATGAAAAAGCATCGTTATTTGCAGATATAGGGCCTGGTTATAAACGTGACGTTACAAAAGCAACTGACTCTGTTGAAAGCGAAACTCAAAGTTCATTTATCATTCAGGCTCAAGCACTTTATTTAAGAAAAATAAATGAGCATGTTGAATTTAAGCAATTATTAAGTGCTAAATATGCGCCAAAAAGCGGTGCAAATAGTAAATATAAAGCAGAGACTTCAATTACAACAAAGTTAATTGAAACGTTGGCGTTAAAGTTTTCATTTATTATAGATCACAATACTGAAGTAGAATCAGGAACAGATAGAACTGATACTCAAACTGCAATGACATTAGTTTATAGTTTTTAGTTCAGCATCTATAAAAGCTATTTCCTATCTAAAGCAACCTACTATTGGTTGCTTTTTTATCAAATATTATTAGCATAATGAGCTTAATTTCTGATTAAAAAAGCCGATTGAATGTAAATTCAATCGGCTTTATTTATTAGCGGGAACTAAATTCTAGAGAAATTTAATTATTAGCTAAATTGATTGGATGTGTTTTTAGCTCCGCCGGCTTTAAGTGCATTTTCACCAGCAAAGTATTCTTTATGGTCATCTCCCATATCAGAGCCTGACATGTTTTGGTGTTTAACACAGGCGATACCTTGACGAATTTCTTTACGTTGTACTCCTTCAACATAACCGAGCATTGCTGCATCACCAAAGTATTCTTTCGCTAAATTATCAACTGATAATGCTGTTGTATGATAAGTAGGAAGTGTAATTAAGTGATGGAAGATATTTGCATCACGAGCACTATCAGCTTGGAAACTACGGATCTTATCATCAGCTTTTGCGGCTAATTCACTGTTGTCATATTCTGCGTTCATCAAATCATCGCGAATATAAGCCGATACATCTTCACCAGCTTCAGCCATTGCATCAAATGCTTGTTGGCGGAAGTTTAATGTCCAGTTAAATGATGGGCTGTTGTTATAAACAAGTTTCGCATTGGGGATTTCTTTACGTACTTCATTCATCATCGCTGCGATATCTGCAACATTAGGTGTCGCTGTTTCTATCCAAAGTAAATCTGCCCCTGCTTTAATTGCTTCGATACTATCAAATACACAACGTTCTTCTCCTGTACCCTGACGGAATTGGTATAAACCAGAAGGTAAACGCTTAGGACGAACTAGTTTACCATCACGATTGAAACATACATCACCTTCAGCCATTTCAGATACATCAATTTCTTCAACATCTAAAAATGAGTTGTAGATATCGCCTTGGTCGCCTGGCTCTTTAACAACCGCAATCTCTTTTGTAAGGCCTGCACCTTCAGAGTCAGTACGGGAAACAATAATGCCGTTGTCGATGCCTAATTCTAAGAAAGCATGGCGTAAGGCACGAATTTTTGAATGAAAATCTGCATGAGGAACTGTTACTTTACCATCCTGATGACCACATTGCTTTTCATCTGCAACCTGATTTTCAATTTGAAGTGCACAAGCACCTGCCTCAATCATTTGTTTAGCCATCAAGTAAGTTGCTTCTGCATTACCAAAACCCGCATCAATATCAGCAATAATCGGTACAACATGTGTTTGATAATTATCAATTTCATCTTGAATGTTTGACGCTTGAGCCGCATCACCAGCTTCATGTGCTTTATCTAACGCACGGAAAAGACCACCTAACTCACGAGCATCGGCTTGTCTTAAGAACGTATATAATTCTTCAACTAAAGACGCGACAGTTGTTTTTTCGTGCATAGATTGATCAGGAAGAGGGCCAAATTCGCTGCGTAATGCTGCAACCATCCAACCAGAAAGATATAAATATCGACGCTTCGTACTTCCAAAATGTTTTTTAATAGAAATCAATTTTTGTTGACCTACAAAACCATGCCAACAACCTAAAGATTGAGTATATTTCGTATTATCTGCATCAAATTCTGCCATATCTTCACGCATAATATCAGCAGTGTATTGTGCGATATCTAAACCAGTTTTAAATTTATTCTGAACACGCATACGTGCAATTGATTCAGGGTTAATAGCATTCCAAGATTCGCCTGCTTTCTCTTTTATTGCTTTAACTGCTTCAATAGCGCTTTGATAATTTGACATACTATTCTCTCCTAAAATATAAAATCTTTAATGTGTATCTAACTTAAAAATGTAACTCACAATGTAAGTCATCACACTGAACGACAAAAAGAATAAACCACCAAACAAACATTAATGAAATATATAATTTTTATCATCAGTATTCATACAAAAAATAAAGGTAAAGACTTTAATAATTTTACGTTTATATTCAACAAGTAATAAATTTTAAACTTCCTTAACTAAATTTATAAATTAGTAAATTAACTAATGTAAGACTAAAATCTACTTGCATTGACTCCCTAGTAATGACATATACTTCATTTATGAATTTTATAAATGGTATTTAGCATATGAATATATCAAAAATTGATTTAAACCTACTGATTTACCTAGACGTTTTACTTAGAGAAAAAAATGTAACGAGAGCAGCAAGTCAATTAAACATTACTCAGCCTGCAATGAGTAATGGTTTAAAGCGTTTACGCACGCTTTTCAATGATCCCATTTTAGTAAGAACTTCTGATGGTATGGTTCCAACAGAACGTGCTCGTTCGTTATCTCCCATTATTAGAAAAATTCTTTTAGAGCTAGAAGAAGCCTTACAAGGTGAAGAAGAATTCAATGAAAAGCATAGCCAGCGTGTATTTAGGATTATGGCTAGTGACTATGCGGCATCAACTCTTTTACCATCACTTTTACGAAAGATTAATCAAATAGCCCCCAACATAACCATTGATATTATGACGCCAAGTGATGTGACATTTCATGATGTAGAGGCAGGAAAAATTGATATGGCCATCAATCGTTTTGATGAATTACCACAGTCTTTTCATCAAAAAACAATTTGGCGTGATACTTTCTCTTGTTTGTTAAGTGCGGATAATGAAGTAGTAACCAAATTCAATCTCAATAGTTATTTAGCTTCGAAACATGTTTGGGTTTCAAAAACCGGTTTTGGTGTCGGTGTTGGTATGGATCCAAAAGATGTCCAAAAATTAGGCTGGGTAGATGAAGCTCTAGCCCGCTTAGGAAAAAAACGCGATATTAAAGTATTTACCCGTAATTACCATGTAGCTATGCAACTTGCTTATGAAGATGGCTTAGTTGCCACTTTGCCTACAAAAGCCGCAATGCTTCACAAAGACGATGCTAATTATACGATTTTAAAACCACCTTTTGAAATTCCTGATATTGAATTAAAAATGATTTGGAGCCCTTTGCTGCATCATGATGCTAGCCATATTTGGTTTAGGCAACTGGTTATTGAAGCAGCAAAAGAGCAGAGATAAGTTAGTACTTACAAATGGCAAACTCACTATACACATTATGTTTTATTGTTACCTGCTTACTTATAGGCTATGCAATTAATTTTGCAATTGGAGGCTTACCTGCAAGCTTATATGGCATGGTAACTTTTACTCTAATATTGCATTTACGTATTTGTGATGCATCAAGAGTTAAGTCGTCAATTAGCTGGGGAATTAAAAATATGGGTGTCTGTTTTGTTCCTGCGGGTGTCGGTATTATTAATCATTACCAACTGATTAAAACTCATGGGCTGATGTTGGTTGTTATAACCTTTATCAGTACATTTTTAATACTTACATTTGTAGGGCTCACCTTTCAGTGTATAGAAAACAAGAACAAATCTTCTCAATAGTATGTCTATAATAAGCTCTTCAATAATACTCTGCAGCGTCACACTATTTATATATCAGTGCTGTACATTGCTACAAAATAGATCAGGTAAAATTTGGCTCAATCCAATGTTATTGAGTATTTTATTGCTAATAGTTTTTAGTATAACTTTAAACATTGATTATCAAATTTATCAACAATCTACAATTTTTTTGAGTAGCTTGCTTGAACCCGCTGTTGTAGCGTTGGGTTTTCCATTGTACCAACACCTAAATTCCATGAAGTCTCAATGGAAGAATATTACTTATCTACTTACTTTTGCTGCTGCATTAGTTATTAGTACCACCTACATTTTTACTATGGTAATACTAGAGTTACCTGCTGTTGCAGTATCACTATCACTAAAATCAATTACAACGCCAATTGGTATAGCATTAACAGAGCAACTTAATGGTAATAGTGCAATAACGGCTTTTGCTATTATTTTAGCTGGATTATTTGGTGCTATTTTTGGTATGAAATGGTTGATTCTAATCAACGTTACCTCACCAAAAGCACAGGGATTAGCTATTGGTGCAGCAAGTCATGCTCTTGGTACAGCAACGATCAGCCAGTTAAGTTATCAGCATGCTGCCTATAGCTCTTTAGCACTGATACTATCAGCGGCAGTAACGGCAATTATCGCTCCTTCTCTAATAATCCAAATTAATTTTTTCTTCTTCTAAGCCAATATACCTTAACTATAACATTCACAAAAACAACGAAATAAACCCTTGTCATTCACGGAACCTATAATAGGTATAATAAATTATAATATTTGTATAAAACAACTAAAGAAAATAACTACATAAAACAAATAAACTATAAAATTCAATAAATTAAAAACTAGCGATAATTATTATTTTATACCCTTAGTACTCAATAAAAGATTAATTATAAATCTGTCTAT
>JAGSHH010000152.1 GCA_023954655.1 Colwelliaceae bacterium | reverse complement strand
GCCGAATTTGGCGTGTAGCTGAAGGCTTAGAATACGGCATGGTTGGTATAAATGAAGGTATTATTTCCAATGCTGCAGCACCATTTGGCGGGATGAAACAGTCAGGTAATGGTCGTGAAGGTTCAAAGTACGGTTTAGATGATTACTTAGAAATCAAATATTTATGCATGGGCGGTTTGGATAAATAATTTGCTTGTCACATTATTGTTGTTTTGTAGGTCGAAACGCTCTTTGTAGGTAGACATGAATAGCTCGATGTTCGACAGATATCAGACAAATGTTAAGCAGCAGAATCAAATAAAGAATAAGGAAAAAATTATGAACAATGCAGAATTACAAGCAAGAAAAGTAAAAGCTATCGCCCGTGGTCAAGGTAATATGTATCCGGTTTATGTAGACCGTGCCAAAAATGCAGAAATATGGGATGTTGAAGGCAACCGATACATTGATTTTGGGACAGGCATTGCTGTTTGTAATACCGGTCATAGCCATCCAAAAGTTGTTGCGGCAGTTAAAGATCAAATTGATAAGTTTAGTCATACTTGTGTGATGGTAAACCCTTATGAAGTGGCTGTTGAATTGGCTGAAAAATTAACAGAAATAGCTCCAGGGAACTCTGAGAAAAAAGCGATATTTGTTTCTACAGGAGCTGAGGCTGTAGAAAACTGTGTGAAAATTGCTAGAGCACATACGGGACGTCGAGGGGTTATTGCTTTTAATGGTGGTTTTCATGGTCGAACCAACTTAACAATGGCATTAACTGGGAAAATTACCCCTTACAAAAACTTATTTGGACCATTTCCTGGGGATATTTTTCACGCTCCGTTTCCTATTGATTGTCATGGTATTAGTGTTGAACAGTCTTTAAAAGCTGTTGAAAACTTATTCAAAGTAGATATTGCCCCTACTGATGTTGCTGCAATCATAGTTGAACCCATTCAGGGAGAAGGTGGTTTTTATCAAGCACCTGCCGAGTTTTTACAAGCTTTACGGAAAATTTGTGATGAGCACGGCATAGTGTTAATTGCAGATGAAATACAAACAGGCTTTGGCCGAACTGGTAAAATGTTTAACTTTGAATACTCTAGCGTAGAGCCTGATTTAATGACCATGGCAAAAGGCATTGCTGGAGGATTTCCTATAGCAGCAGTTGTTGGAAAAAGTGAGATTATGGATGCGCCATTACCCGGTGGGTTAGGCGGTACCTACGGCGGTTCTCCTGTAGCTTGTTCTGCTGCATTAGCAGTACTTGAAATTATAGAAGAAGAAAATCTGATTGACCGCTCAAATCAAATAGGTGCGCTTTTTAATGAACGTTTAACCATGCTACAAAAACAATACCCACAATTAATTTTAGAGGTAAGAAACACAGGTTCAATGATCGCTATGGAATTAATCGAAAATGGTGATGCTGATCAGCCTAATACTAAATTGACTCAAGCAATTATTGCTAATGCAGCTAAATATGGTTTAGTGTTATTAGCTTGTGGCTTTTATGGTAATGTGATTCGTTTTTTACCCGCGTTAACTATCAGTGATGAATTGGCAAATGAAGGGTTAAATGACTTTACGCGTTTATTTTCTGAATTAGTTTAATTAGATTTTGAATGGGAACTTGAGGTAAAAATTACGAGATGATCAGTCGCTTAATACATATTGATGCAACATCAGATGACAGCTTACAAAGTCAGATTCGTCATAAATTGGTGGAAGGAATTCTTGTTGGTTCTTTTGCATCTGGTACCAAGCTGCCATCATCTCGAAAATTAGCCACACAGCTTGGTGTGTCTCGAAATACGGTGGTACTAGTGTATCAAGCACTCATTGACGAAGGTTATATAGAAAGTCGTGAGCGTAGCGGAATTTATGTTAGTAACAACATCTCTCAAGGTAAAGTTGAACTTAATGAGCAGCAACAGCCAAGCTATGATGCTTCCTCAACAAACAATCATCATCGTTTTAAAGGGGCATTAGCTACGACTAATGCAACCTCCTGCCCACAAAATTGGCATAAGTTTAGTTTTCCGTTTATTGATGGAAAATTTGATTCATCGTTATATCCAGTAAAAGAGTGGCGAGAAGCCAATAATAAAGCCAACACTACCCGAGAAATATATCAATGGTCGGAATTACAAGGTGCAGAAGATGATCCAAGGTTACAGGATGAAATACGCACTAAAATTCTTCCTAGGCGTGGTATACAAGCAAACCGTGACGAAATTTTAATTACGGTAGGCAGCCAACAAGCATTACATTTAATTTGTCAGTTATTTGTTGATAATTCTGTAACCGTTTCTATTGAAGAGCCAGGGTACCCTGAAATGCGCGAATTATTAACCAAACAAGGGGCTAAATTACATTACCAAGCGATTGATGATAAGGGCTTGGTGGTTAATGAGCAACTTGATAAATGCGATATTATTTATACTACGCCCAGCCATCAGACCCCAACCAGTATTACGATGTCAATGGATAGACGTGACGAAGTTCTACAGAAAGCCCATGAACAAGATATATTAATTATTGAGGATGATTTTGAGTTTGAAAGTAATTTTCTAGGTCAGCCTCATCCAGCATTACGAAGCTTAGATAATGATAATCGTGTGGTATATATATCTTGCTTGTCAAAAGTATTGGCTTCTGGAGTGCAAATAGGTTTTATAGTCGCCGACGCTGGTGTTATAGCAGAGCTGAAAAAGCTTCGAAAAATGGTGATGCGTAACCCGCCACTAAACAATCAACGTGCTGTTGCTTATTTTCTATCACTGGGTTTTTACGATGCATTTATGATGCATCTTCATAAAGTTTTTTTTGAGCGTTGGTTAACACTTAGAGAAGCATTAAATACTTATTTACCCAATTGTATTGATACTGGTCCCATTCAAGGAGGAACGGCTTACTGGATAACAGGACCAGAACAATTAGACGGTGAATACTTACGTGAAGAAGCTGCTAAATTGGGTATTTTAATAGAGCCAGTTAAACGCTACTTTGCTAGTACAGAGCATCCAGAAAATTGCTTTCGTATGGGAGTCACAAGCATTCCTAATGATAAAATTAGGGAAGGTGTACAAAGGTTAGCTGAATTAATACATAAACTTACCGCCACTTATGAAGAAAAACTGACTAACGCTAAAGGTAAATTACTTAATAATGAAGCTTTAATGCAATTGTTACCTAACGCACTTCTAGAATGTCAAATGGTTTACGGTGTACCTTGTCTTATCGAATTATTATCCGATGGTACGATGAAAGGTCGAACTGGCGGTACCGGCAGTGAAGTTGATAGTGGCCGGTGGTGGATAGAAAAAGGTATGTACTATCGCCAATGGAAACTTTGGGCATACGGTGAGGTAAAAGGTTTTTATGTGATTATGGATGGCGATGAAATGAAATGGTTTGATCAAAAGTATTGCTTTGTCAGACAACTTGAACTTAAAGGTTATAAAGGAAAAATTTAATCTCGTTTTATGAATAACTGGTACCATAGGTCACTTAGAACTGGTACTAACCCTTCTTTCTACAACTCAGTACATTTAATTCAATTAACTAATCATCATCACTTTTATTAACTGTCATTGAGAGCATTTTTATGAGCCATTTTTCCATTGCAGGTCTCCAGCTTAACTTACCATGTGGGGATAATATTGCGTTGATTGGTGCAGAGATCATTAAAACTAAAAAACGTTTTCCTTGGCTTAATATGATCGTATTGAGTGAGCTTGCCAGTTTTGGTCCAGAAAAAAAATATGCGAGTGAATTACCAAATGATGCTGAACGCTTTTACTGCCAATTAGCAAAAGAGCATGACATTTGGTTAATTCCAGGTTCTTTATATGAACAAGTGGGTGATGAGATTTTCAATACTTCCTCTGTTATCAATAATCAAGGAGAAGTAATTGAACGCTATCGCAAAATATATCCTTTTACTCCTTATGAACAAGGAATTAGTGCAGGTAAAGATTTTGTTGTCTTTGACGTACCTCAGGGGAAAATTGGAGTCGCTATTTGTTACGATCTATGGTTTCCAGAAGTTGCCCGACAAATGATTTGTATGGGTGCAGAAGTGCTTATTTATCCAACATTAACAGGCACTATTGATCGTCCTTTAGAAGTTACTCTCGCGCAATCAACGGCTATTACTAATCAAAGTTATGTCATTACCGTTAATGCTGTTGGGGATTTAGGTTATGGTCAATCAGTGGTTGTAGGTCCTGAGGGAAACATTATTTATCAGGCAGGTAGTAGCTCAGAAATTATTCCTATTGAAGTGGACTTTTCTTTAGTACGACGAAATCGAGAGCGAGGTTTACATGGTTTAGGTCAGCCGTTAAAAAGTTTCCGGGATAATTCAGTAAATTTTACTTGTTATAAAAAAAGTTCTGAAAAAATATCAAATAATTGCAATGAATTAAATAAATTAGGCCAACTTGAAATACCTAAATAGTTGATTAATAGAATATCAAACTGGACCTATATCATCATTTGAACTGGTACTACGATAAGTTAAATGAGTGGTCTACTCTGCAAACAGGCGAATAAAACAACAATAGAATTTGGAGCCATAACATGAAACCAACACCCTTTAATAAGTCAATAATATCGAGTGCGGTAACTAGCGCACTGGTTATGTCACTATCATCTTTAACAGCAAGTGCTGCTGAAGAAGTAGCTGTTGAAGAAAATAAAATTGAAAGAATTCAAATAACAGCAACTCACCGCTCGACGTTACAAGAAGAATTACCATTTAATATTTCTTCTGTACTCGGTGGAGATATTGAAGGTCATAATATTATTGATAGTTCAGAATTATTAAGAACTGTTGCTGGTATTACGTTAATTGATAGGGGACACCGCAACGGTGGTACCGCTAACAGTATGGTGATTAGAGGGATCAATGTTGATAGTGGTGTTTCTGGAGCAAATGTTGGTCAATCAACCGCGCCAACTGTCTCAACTTATGTTGATAATACGCCAATTTTTGCCAATTTTTTATTGAAAGATATTGAACGCGTAGAAGTGTTACGTGGTCCTCAGGGTACTCTGTATGGGTCAGGTGCCTTAGGTGGAACAGTTCGTTATGTAATGAATAAGCCTGATGCTGATATAACAGAAGGTAGTTTCAAGGTTGATGTTGGCCAAACAGATGGTTCTGATGGTAATAATTTATCATACGAGGGCATGTTCAATATGCCACTTACCGAAACATCTGCTTTTAGATTAGTTTTCGCAAAAATTGATAATGACGGGGTTATCGATCAACCAAAAATTTATCAATTAGATGATGGCGGCATTCCATTAGTGAAAGGTGATAATGGTGCTTGTCATAGTGTTAATGGAGGAGGAGCATCTACAGAAGAAATATTAGTAAATGGCTCTTGTTATGAAAGCCAGAAAGATGTTGATAGTGTAGAAATATCCTATTTTAAAGCCGCTTATAGTGCTGAGTTAAACGATGATGTCAGCTTGTTATTAACTTATCATAATCAAAGTGATGAAATTGGCGGGCGCCGCTCCGTGACTAATGGGACTGATTATGATGGTAATCCATACGGTGAATATGAAAATGGTTCTGCTTTATTAGAGCCTTCAGAACGTGATGTATCTTTAGTAAGTTTAGAAGTGTCTGCCGATTTAGGTTTTGCAACGTTAACCTCCAACACTTCAAGCTATGAGCATGACGGTAATGGCTGGCGAGACAATACTGGTTTATGGGTAATTCGTGATTGGTACAATGCTTGGTATCGCGGAAATCCAAGACCAGCATCACATGTTGAAGCAGGCTTTGATGAAAAAGCATTTGTTCAAGAGTTTAGATTGGTGTCGAACACTGACGGTGATGATAAGTTTGACTGGATTATTGGTGCATATTATATGGATCAAGAACGTCAAACAAATAATTATAGCCATCTGCGTGGTCTTGAAGAGTATGGTGAAGCCTGTAATGCTTTTGATGGCGATAGTGATTGTTGGTCATGGTGGGTTGGCGCCGAAACAGATAAAGATCTGACTTATATTCGAGATGAGAAATTTGAAGATAAAGCGATTTTTGGTGAAGTAACTTACCATGCTTCTGATAAACTTAGTATTACTGCAGGTGCTCGTTGGTTTGATAATACACTGAAAAATAATACCGCTATTGATGCTTATTATGGACAACCTAAAGTGGTTCCTTCTGAAGCATATCCTACTCAAGAAGAAGATGATGTTTTATTAAAGCTAAATTTTTCTTACGATGTTAGCGATGAAATGATGACCTATGCCACTTATTCAGAAGGCTTTAGACGAGGTGGTTCAAATGCGATTCCAAAAGATGGTCCTTTTATAGAACTAAACCCTGAAAAAGCAGATTTATTTGCTAAAGATACCGTTAAAAACTATGAAATAGGGGTAAAAGGGTACTTAGGTAACATTTCTTATTCTGCGGATATTTATATGGTGAAATGGGATGATCCTCAATTAAACACCGGTACCGCATGGTGGAGTTTCTTTATGGCTCAAAATGGCCAGTCAGCAGAAACTACAGGTTTAGAGCTTGAAGCTAATGTTAAGTTAAGTAATACCGTAGATATGCGTGTTGGTTATTCATTTACTGATGCAGAGTTAACTGATGATGTTATTCAACCTCAAAGTGAAGCTATCGTTGCTAAATCTGGTGCTCGTTTACCTGGTGTTGCAGAAAATGTATTTTCAATTAGCTTAACACATACCACTGAAATCATGGGCAACGTTGATATGGTTAGTAGGTTATCTGGTTATTATCAATCAGATACGGTTAATCATGTTTCCATAGATAGTGCTATTTACGATGAATTTGATGGTTTTTCTATTTGGAATGCTTCAATGCAGTTTTTAAAAGATGAATGGGCTCTTTCAATTTACGCTAAGAATCTTTTTAACGAGAAAGGGATCACCGGAAGTTACCCATCAACGTACTTATCAACAGACACCGGCGTCTTTGAGAACTACTATGGTAATAACCAAAAAGATTATATTGCTCAACCAATGACAATCGGAGCTTCAGTTTCATATAAATTTTAATTAACTCGTTGAGTCTTTGCCAAGCCATACGAACTTGTATAGCTTGGCATTTTATTTATCACTTTTTCTCGCGATATTATCAATGTTTGTAAAAGACTTTAGTATCACTGTTTGATAAGGTGAATAATAAAATATAATGAAAAATATTGATCAAAGAACTACTAAATCACTAATTGAACAAGGCTGGCAAGCACTAAAAAACCAGCAGATTAACGATGCAATTAAGTTAAGCCAGCAGCTTAACCAACAATCCCCGAATAATAGTGAAGCATGGTATTTTACATCTCAAGTTGCTATAGCCATTAATAATAATAATGCGGCAGTCCAAGCGTTAAATAATGCTTGTAAATTAGCGCCTAAAAACATCGGTATAAAAATAATATTAGCGAACTTTTATCTAAGCATTAATGACTTTATACAATCCAATCGTCATGCTAATTATATTTCTGCTTTGACTTTATCGGCGAATGAACACAGTCAACTAGGGCTACTATTCTTTAAGTTAAATCATATTGAAAAGGCAACCATCCATTATAGAAAAGCGATAACTTCTGACGATAAAAATCACCAGCATTATTATAATTTAGCCACAATGCAACGTTTTACTGGTGAGCTAGGTTTAGCTGAAGAAAATCTGAGTAAAGCGATAAAACTAAACCCGTTAGATGTTGATGCTCATGCATTAAGAGTTGATCTTAAAAAACAAACTAATGAGACAAATAGCATTGAAAGTTTAACTGCGTTGTTAACTAAGAACTTGTCAGCGAAAGATCGAGTACAAGTATATTTTGCATTAGCTAAATCATATGAAGACCTTAGTGAATATGGTAACTCTTTCTCTTACCTTGAAAAGGGTAATCAGCTGAGAAGACAACATATCAATTATAATATTGAAACTGATCTTAAAGTCTTAACTAACATTCAGCAGACTTTTGATGAATCTTGGTGGAAAAATAAAGAGAAAGGAAATGCTATTGAACAAAAAAAATGTTCACCATTTACACCTGTTTTTATTTTAGGAATGCCGCGCACAGGTTCCACATTAACTGATCGTATTCTTTGTGCAAATGAAAATGTATTTTCTGCAGGAGAGTTAAGTGATTTTGCCCAATGTTTAACTTCACTTGTTCAGCAAAGTGAGCAGGGGAGCGGAAATTCGAAAAGCAGCTTTATGGCAGCGGCAAGCCAAGTCGATTTCGATCAACTAGGTCAAGATTATTTAAAAGCAATAGAAGCAAAATTTAGTCATATAGGTATTGGTGATAAAATTAACTATATTATTGATAAATTACCTTTTAATTACCTTTATGTTGGGTTAATTAAAAAAGCCCTACCGCATGCAAAAATT
>JAGSHH010000158.1 GCA_023954655.1 Colwelliaceae bacterium | reverse complement strand
TTGGCAAGATATTCCAAAAATCATTTGTTGATGATTACAAAATTGCTATAGGCATTCGCGACAAAACCTCTAGATATACTATTTATTGTAATGTAAAAGGCATAACACATGGGAAATTAGCCAATTGAAAATAAGAATAAGAAATGAACGTTTTATAGTCATCAATATTTTTCGACAAGCACTTCGATAATTAAAAATAATTCTTTTTAATGAATATCCATTATATATATTTTTCAATACAGAAAATTTCAAGTAGCGTCCTTGTTTTAATCGCTTATTTTTTAAAGTAATTTCTAGTCAATCATAATGCAATTTAGATATGCTTTATTGCTATCTACCTGAATTAAATTCAAAAATAATCTCATAACTACTTTGGATATTATCTTCTGGGTTATATTTCCACTTAGCTAATGCTTTTTTAGCTGAACGCTGTAATTCACGGCTAACTTTACTTTCCATTACATTAATATTGGTCACATTGCCAGAAGCGTCAATTTCATATCTTAGACGTATAGCGCCTGATTGATTATCTTGCAATGCTTTTTGAGAGTATTTCGGCATCACTTTATACGTTGGATTAATTGAGAGTTCAGGTTCTTTCAATTGCGGCAATGAAGCCACATGCACTACATTTAATTCAACATTATCAACATCATTTACTTGTGTACTGTTTTTCACTGGTTTAAGTAATTTCGGCTTTATGTTTAAAGGTGGAACAGGAGGTTTAGGGGGTAATTCAGGTTTGATTAATATCACCGTTTCATCAGGTTTAGGTGATGGTTTTTCGGTAATGTTGACTTGATGTTTTATTGTTTGATTTTGAAGGTTCGCTTGTGGACTTTTAGCAAAATGAGTAATTATAGCCATAATACCAAATGAAGCAGCACCACCTAACGCGAAGATCGAAAACAAACTAACAAACGATCTTTTAGACTTAGACGATGGCTCAGTCATAGAAATACTTGGCGCCACTATTTGTGATTTTCGTTGTTGATAAAGATCAGTTATTTCTTTATCAAACTGTTCATCTTTCATGACTGTATTCCTAACATTTCTTTTAAATTATTTCGTGCATAACGCAAACGACTTTTCACCGTTTCAAAACTCTCATTGGTTAATTGAGCAATTTCAATGACTGAAAAACCTTCTTGCTGAAATATAATAGCTTCACGTTGATAAAAAGGCAGTTCACTTATTGCTAAATTAAACGCCTCTAATCGATTATTAATCTCAATATTTTTGGCTAAAGAGCATGTATCAAACTCATGCTCAGTAAATGCTTGCCACTGCCATTTTTGTTGTCGACGCAGTTCATCAATTAAGGTATTTCGTGCGATGGTATATAGCCAGCTTTTAACATTACTATGGTTATTCGTTGTAGATCTCACCTTCATCACTTTTAACCAAGTACTTTGCAAGCTATCTTCTGCTGTTTCTTTATCTGTCAAACTGTAGAGGTAATGATATAGCGACAAGTTGAACTGCTCTACCAACAATGACAAGTATTGTTTATCGCCGGTAGAGACATAGTTCTCAAGCAACCGTTCAGGTGTGGTATTGGTATTTAACCAGCCTTTTATCATCGATGGTAGCTTCAAATTATCATCCTAAATCTGTTGATCCATATTAAAATCTAATTGCACAGTAAAGTTACCTTGCTTTGTTCGTGTACCGTTAACCGATTTAGCCCGGTATTTCCATTTTTTCAATGCTTGTTTAGCCGCTTTATCAAATACCCTTTTAGGTTCAGAATCAAGAACTTTAACATTAATAACCTCTCCTATGTCACTAATATCAAAAGCTAATCTCACCCAACCTTGAATGCCATTACGAAGTGCGTCCATTGGATATTTAGGGTTAACTCTTACAATAGGCCTAGCTTCAGTATCTCTTTGGTTATTCATACTAATAACCTCAGTAGTGCTACTTTTAATGGATATTTCAGGTGGTACATATCCTATCTCAGAGTTAACTTCTGTAACTTCAGGTGTTGTTTTACTCACCACCATCACTGGAGGTGGTACTGGTGGCTGAAGTGTTTTTCTGGGAATAACTTCAGGCTTACTATCTTCTGGTATCTCTATAACCTCAACCACAACAGGTGGTAAGCCCTCTATGATTCCTACTTGATCATTACTGATCAAAAACGCCATGAATGCAAATAAACCAAAAGTTGTTACGCTCGCTATGCTGAAAACTGAAATAATTTTTTTCATCGTGTTGCCTCGCTTAAAAAGTTTAAATAAATGAGGTGTGATCACACAACAAGTAACGGATTAAGTTACTTGCTTATCAATAAAACGATACAGAACAGGAAATGGGGTTAAATTAATTAAAAAATATTTTATGCTACTGATTTTCATCGCATATTTAGTTACAATTAAGTGGATAGAATAAAGTAAGCAATGCTAATATTTCTTTTTATATAAAAATACTCTAATGGCAAAATCTAAACCGCAAATCAAAATTCAAAGCTTTGGCATTTATAATCAATGGAACTCTAAAGAAAAAGAGCTACCTAGAATTCAACAATTTACGACCGACATTAAAGCGAAGTTAGATATTGAATTTGGCTTTATTGTTAACATTAAAAAAGCCAAAGGTGAGAAAATTTACTACTGTATTTATCACCCCGACATTCCAGATAAAAATGGAATTCCTCTCGCTCCTTTTGACGGTGAAATATATATTAAAAATAATGATTGGAACTTTTATTTGGGAGACACCATTTGGTTGCCAATAGAAGATAAATTAGGTTTATGGCGAATGACCATTGAACTCAATAAAAAAATCATTGCTGAAAAATCATTTACCCTTGAAGAAGATGAGCCTCGAGGATTTTTTGATTTGGGAAAAAGGTAAAGTATTAGTATGAAGACTTTGGAGAGTTTACGCCTAAAATTGAAATATTAAACTCTTTTAGTTTTACGCTTAAAATTGTCATTGAACGACACTCAATAGAATTAAAAAAACTAAAACAGTTATACTAACTGTTATTAAAAGTTAATCGAAAAATTGGAATAAAGAACATGCAATCAAGAACGTCATTAGCCAGTTGGAAAGCATTAATAAACCATGCAAAAGAGATGAAAGAACAGCACATGAGTGAATTGTTCAAACAAAATGATCATCGATTTGAACAATTTTCAATTAAGCTTGAGCCATTTTTACTCGATTATTCAAAAAATTTAATCTGTGAAGACACTATGTCAAAGCTTTTTCAACTCGCAAAAGAAAGTGATGTTGAAGGATGGCGCTCAAAAATGTTTTCTGGTGAACGAATTAATACAACTGAAGATAGATCCGTTTTACACGTAGCACTACGAAACCGCTCAAAATCACCTCTGACGCTTGATGGTAAAAACATTAATGAGGAAGTTCAAAAAGCATTAAACCAAATGAAAGCATTTTCAGATAATGTTCGCCAAGGGCATTGGAAAGGTTATTCAGGTAAGCGTATAACTGATGTGGTAAATATTGGTGTAGGTGGTTCAAACTTAGGGCCTCAAATGGTAACTGAGGCACTAAAACAGTACAGTGATAACAGTATTAATGTACATTATGTTTCCAATGTTGATGGTACTCAAATAGCTAATGTGCTCAGACCATTAAACCCTGAAAAAACATTATTTATTATTTCCAGCAAAACCTTCACCACAACAGAAACCATGACAAATGCTAAAACAGCAATGAAATGGTTAGTGTCTTCTTCATTTGACGAATCAGCCATTGCAAAGCATTTTGTTGCTGTTTCATCAAACAAAAAAAATGCCACTGAATTTGGTATTGATGAAGAAAATATTTTTGATATGTGGGATTGGGTTGGTGGACGTTTTTCTCTTTGGTCGGCAATTGGTTTACCTATTGCTATTGATCTTGGTTTTGAACGTTTCATTGAATTATTAGAAGGCGCACATGAAATTGACAATCACTTTTGTGATGCACCATTAGAACAAAATGCGCCAGTAATATTGGCACTCTTAAGCCTATGGAACTGCACCTTTTTAGGCGCTCAATCTCAAGCTATTTTACCTTATGATCAGTCATTACACATGCTATCAGCTTATTTACAACAAGCAGAAATGGAAAGTAATGGAAAGTCAGTCAACTGGGAAGGTAACGCGATTGACTATCCAACGGTTCCTTCTATTTGGGGAGAGTTAGGCATTAATGGTCAACATGCATTTTATCAATATTTACATCAAAGCAATAACATCGTGCCAGCTGATTTTATTGGCTCAGTTGAAAGTGTTACCCCCGTAAAAGGTCACCATGAAACATTAATGGCTAACTTTTTTGCACAAACCCAAGCATTAATGCAAGGCGTGAATGAAGAGCAAGTTAGAGAAGATTTAAAAGCAAAAGGAAGAACGCCTGATTACATTGATAAAGTTGCACCTCATAAAGTACATAAAGGTAATAGACCCACTAATACTATTTTAATGAAGCAAATATCCCCTCGCTCTTTGGGAAGTTTAATTGCCCTTTACGAACACAAAATATTTACCCAAGGAATATTGCTACAAATCTGTTCCTTTGATCAATGGGGAGTTGAGTTAGGCAAAGGATTAGCGAATAACATTCAAGCGGAATTATCTAAAAATACGATAAATGAAAGCCATGACAGCTCAACAAAAGGATTAATGCATTATTTTCAGGAAAGTAAGAAGTAGTGATGACAACAATCACTTCATATGAAATACAAAATACCAATGGCGATAAAGTCACTATCGCTAATTTTGGTGCTCGCATCACCAAATGGTTAACGCCTGTTGGCAATCAAGTAAGAAGCATTGTTTTAGGTTACGATAAATTAGAAGACTTTTTAAGTGACTCCTCGCATATGGGTGCAATTGCAGGCCCATATGCCAACAGAATTGCTAATGCCGAATGCAATATTGATAATAAAAGTATTAAGCTTGTCGCAAATGAAGGAAGTAACCAATTACACGGTGGAGAGAATGCCCTAGGAAATCAGTTTTGGTTATGTACTGATCAAACAACAAGTTCTATAACATTATTTTGTAAGTTAACCGATGGCTATAATGGCTATCCTGGTGAACTCTCAGTAGAGGTAAATTATACCATTTCAACAGAGAGCATGCTTACTATCACTATGACAGTGAACACCACTAAAACAACAATTGCAGGCCCAACCGCCCATCCTTACTTTAATTTAAACGCTCAGCAAAATTCAGCTGAGCATAGCCTTAAGGTTAATAGTGAATATTACACACCAGTAAATGATAAATGTATTCCTACAGGTGAAATTACACCGGTGAAAAACTCTAACTACGACTTTACATCATTAAAGTCATTTGCAAGCGATGATTCGACGAAGCGACTTGATAATAACTTTTTAATATCTCACACAGATACCAGCACTGATAAAACTCTTTTTAATCATGCAACACTAGTAAGTGAAGATAAAAAACTGACCTTACACGCTCGCTCAAATTACCCTGCTATTCAAGTATATACAGCCCAACATTTGCAAGCGCCATTTTTTCCGAATCAAGGTATTTGCTTAGAGCCACAGTTTTGCCCTGACAGCCCTAACCAGCAGACTTTTCCTTTTCATTTAACAACGCCAAATGAGCCTTTAAAAACAGTGATCGTTTATCAACTTGAAAAGTAATTATTGGCATGGATGAGCTAATCTGTGGTTAGATTTTTTAGCCAAACTTTCTGCTTCATTCTCAATGTGAACATAATGACTTTGCATATTTCTTCAGAATAAGCGGTCACTACTACCCAGAATAAGGGCCATTGAAAATAAAATGCCGCGATAAAGGTTAACGGAATACTCACAACCCACATACCAACAAAATCAATTAGTAGGCAATATTTATTATCTCCGCCAGCACGTAATACTCCCATAGAAATAGTCATATTAATCACTTTAATACATGTACCAAAAATGATTAATATGAAGATTTCTGACGCTAATGCTAAGGTGACTTCTTCCATTGCTTGAAAAGGTTTAAAAATAGCACTTTCAAATGAATATAGTCCTAATGCTAAAATAAATGTCACAATAGGTGCCCCAACCGTAAAAATAACACCTGTCTTCCATGCTTCTTGATAATCACTTTTTCCTAATTTTTGACCCACAATAATTGAACAGGCCGAAGAAAAACCAAAGAAAAATGCAATTAAAATGCCTTCTATTGGTGTTAACAAACTCATTACAGCTAATTCCTTCGTGCCTATTTGGCCATAAACTAATTGATATACAAATGTTCCTAAAGACCAAACTCCGAAGCTCACCATCATTGGCCAAATTAATTTCACGAATTTTATCCAATGTTCATAATTACAAAGCATGGATAAACAACTAACTGTTGGGAACACAGGATGTGAAGCTTTCTTTAAGCTAAGAACAATAATTAACACATGAAATAAGCGAGAAATAGTTGTTGCCCATGCGGCACCAACAACACCCATTGGCTCTACACCTAGTCCTCCATTAATTAACCAATAATTTAAAATAACATTTAAAGTAATAGCTAACACACTAAAAACCATAGGCAATTTCACCTGCCCTGTAGCTCTTAAAGCATGTTCAAAAATGATAATAATAGCGATAAAGAATAAACTTGGGACGGTGATCCATAGGTAACTATTTCCTAAAGATATTACGGATAAATCATTAGTCGCTAGTGATAATACACTGGAGGAATAAAAACAATTAAGCACAATAACAGGAAGTAAAAATAACCATGAAAATGTAATGGCCATTATCACTATATTTTTGATCCTTTCGACTTGAGAAGCACCAAAAAATTGAGCAGACAAAATACCGACTCCTGATGCAATCCCCGTTATAATAATCAGCACAACAAAAAATATTCGATTACTTATCCCAACGGCAGCAACAGCATCATCACCTAAATGAGACACCATAATAATATCTATCATGCCTAATAGGGTTACTAGGATGTTTTGTAAAGAAATAGGCCAAGCCAAGCGGGCTGTATTTTTAACAAATCTAAAATTAAAAACTGTCATATATGATTAAAACGGGCGAAAAATATAAATGTATTTTATTAATTTAAAAACTATATGACTATAACCACAAATATCCTATATCATGTCTAAAACTATCATTTTAGGTTTTCTATGTGGAAAGATATTTTAAATATCCACCAAGATTGTGAAGAATATTTTCTTAATTTTGAACAAATGCCCGGTAATGCAGATTCACTCATTGCATGTGCTGGAATTTCAACGCTTAAAACTGAGTATCAAATAGGAAAAACAGGAAAAGGCGAAACATTTGAGCGAGATAGTAATAAAACACACGTTCACTATATTCTTGTTACTGATTCTGGTGCAGGTAAAATCACATTTGACAGTGGTGAGTATACAATAACTTCAGGCAGCATAGTTGTGATGCCCGCGGGGACACCTTTTTTCTATGAGTTAGCAGACGAACATTGGAGTATGTGCTGGTTGCTCTTAAATGATTGTCCACAATTTGATTTTTTTCATGAACTTACGCCATCAGTATTTCAGTCTGATAAAGCATTACCTTTATACAAAACCATGTCTTTATTAAGAGATCTCAACCAAATAGAAGGGCAAAATCAAACTTCAATTATACTGGGATTAATAGACATTCTTGTGTCGCAAATTGAACAATCTGTAAATAAAAAAACTGACTTTTCTCCAAAACAAGTCAGATTCAACAAACTCATTCAGTCAGTAAAAAAGCAACTAAAATCTCCATGGAGTGTGGCTGTATTAGCTGAAAAGATGCATCTTTCAGAACCTCACTTCTATCGATTATGTAAAAAAGAAACGGGTTTATCGCCATTGAAGCTTATCACTCAATACCGTTTAGAATATGCATGCAACTTATTACGTTATACAAATTATAATTTAGAACAAATAGCCAGCACTATTGGCTATGCAGACAGTGCTAGCTTTGCTCATCGTTTTAAACAGCATTATAAAATAAGCCCTGGACTATGGCGAACAACTGAAAAAACAAAAGCTATATAATACTGTCGATTAAGTATATAGCTTCAATTTCTATTGAGTAAAATTAACCATGCATATGATCTTACTGAAAAAACTTTAAATGATGTTTAATACCTTAATAGTATTCGTGACATACCCTCTTTTTTCATCGATCATTTTGATGCATAAAACACAAGAACATATGAAAAACTATCACACTGA
>JAGSHH010000148.1 GCA_023954655.1 Colwelliaceae bacterium | reverse complement strand
ATTTTGATAAGTAATTTTACTTATTGTTTTATCAGTAATTTATTGTTAATTCGTGTCATTATTAAATCTTCTTAACTTTCTTTTCGTAATAAATTTCTTTCGTTATACTTTCATTGTGAAAGTATATGTGTAATAATTCAGGTGTGGTTACATTTTCAAGGGGTAGTATGATGCAAAGCGGAGAAACTAACATGCCAGAAATCATTGAAGAAAATAAAACTGAAGACTCGTCAATTGAGCAACGATTATTTGAAGCTCAAAAAGAAATTGATGATTTAAAAAGTCAAATAATGTGGTTAGAGCGCTCATACGAGTAGCTTTACCTAGCAAAAAATAAAACCGGAAGTGATTTCACTTCCGGTTTTTTTATGGGCTAAAATATTTATTAATTTCAAAATAATATTTTTTAATCTTTATATTTCAATGGATTATTATAATAACATCACTTAAGTAAATATTATTTTTCTTTTCTTTAAACCCTTTTCCTGCATACTGCATCTAAGTAAATAATAAAGAAAAATTTGAGATCTCACTGTTTGGATAAATCAAAAGTTATTGATGCAAAAGAAATGTTTAATACAGATCATGAGAGTGAGTTAATTACTCGAGCTCAACAAGGTGATCAACAAGCTTTTCATCAAATATATGAAAACCATTATCGTCGTGTTTATGCGTTATGTTGGCGAATGCTTGCAGATAAAGATAGTGCTGAAGATGTTTGCCAAGAAGTGTTTGTGCAGCTTTGGCAAAAAATTAGTAACTTTCGTGGGGAAAGTAAATTTGCTACATGGCTACATAGCGTTGCTACGAATACTGTTCTTGGACATTTACGAAAGCAAAAAAATTGGATACAACGAATTTTTAGCATTGAAGAACAAACAATTGTTGAAGCGAGTGAAGAGCTTATTGATGATTCAAGCTCTTTAGCATTGGACAATAAAATTCAGCAATTGCCTGAAAGAGCACGATTAGTATTTGTTTTGTTTGCCGTTGAAGGTTATCGGCATGAAGAAATTGCCAAAATGTTAAATATGGCGGTAGGTTCGAGTAAATCACAATATCATCGAGCAAAGAGTTTATTAAGAGAATCATTAAGTGAGCAATTAGCATGAGTAAGTTAATTTCAGAACAATCCTTTGAAAATAAGATTGCAAATTTACCAAAGGAAATGACACCAAAAAGAGACCTTTGGCAAGGTATAGAAAAAGCTATAGCTGTTTCGAAGCAAGATGCGAGTGATGAAAAGAAAAATAATACAATACCAATGGCCTGGGCAGCTTCAGTAATTGCAGCAGTTTTACTTACGTGGTTTTCATTTAGTCCACAAATGCAAACAACAACGGTTGATGCCAATTTAGCCAGCATAATGAAACAAGATTTTGAGCAGCAAAAGAAACTAATGCTGACAAGTTTTGGGCAACCAGAGTTACAAAAATTATCAAAAGAAATGCAAACTCAGCTTGAAGAACTTTCTTCAGCGAGAAATGCGATTGATAAAGCTTTACAAAATGATCCTACCAATAGTGAGTTATTAAATTTATTACGTTGGACACAAAAACAAGAATTGGAGTTAATCAAGCAACTTTATACTCCTCAATGGCAAACAATTTAGTGGTGGAGAAAGTTATGAATAACCTTTATAAAATATGTTCGGTATTATTAGCAACAATAACATTACAGAGCATTGCAGGAGACCAAGTTGATGAATCATTATCACTTGACGGAGCAACGAATGTTAGTGTTGAGAACCTACGTGGCAAAGTTAAAATTATTGGCTGGGATAAAAACGAAGTAACAGTTAGTGGTGAAATTGATGATAAAGCTGAACGTTTTATATTCGAAAAAGACGGTGCATTTATTAAGATCAAAGTAGTAATGCCACGTCATATGAATGGGAGCTGGAACGATAATGGTTCTGATCTTTCAATTAGTGTCCCTAAAAATATACGCGTTGATTTTAATGGAGTATCAACCGATGTATTTATTGAAGGCTTGAAGAAAAGTACAGAAATTAAATCTGTAAGTGGAAATGTTACAGCAAACTCTTTATCTCAACTTATCGAAATATCAACAGTAAGTGGCGACATTGATAGTCGTGATTTATCAGGAAAAGTAAATTTATCATCGGTAAGTGGCGATATTAATGATAAAGATTCTCAAGGAAGAATTAAATTAAAAGCGGTTAGTGGCAGCTTACAATCACGTTCTAACGCCAATGAGGTTTTTGCTAACACAGTATCAGGGGAAATTGATCTTTTATTAGGTAGCGTTGATGAATTAATTATTTCAACAGTTAGTGGTGAAGCAGATGCTAGGTTATCGTTGAATGATAATGGTCGGATAAAAATGTCGAGTGTAAGTGGTGATATTGATTTACGCTTTGAAAATGATGTTCAAGCAAGCTTTCGTCTGAAGTCTAATGCGGGTGGTGATTTAGTTAATAAACTCACTAATGATAAGGCAAAGCATGCAAAATATGGCCCTAGCTCAAAGCTCTACTTTGAAACTGGTAACGGTAAAGCTTCGGTAAAAGCTAGTACTGTAAGTGGGCAAATTAAAGTATCAAAATAATAATAATTGTAACCTAGAAGGCTAATTTTCGAGAATTAGCCTTTTTTGTCTAAAGCATCTTGGGATATTCCTCTAACATTCTTTACTTAGCCTTCACATCTAAGACATAATAAGCTATTAAATAATTCTCAGTATTTTACGGTATAGCCGTTTAGTTTGATTTAGATAAACAGGTATTAAAATGGCCGACCGTAAGCCCTTCAACTTTTCAAAAGATAAAAAATTTTCTCACGATGCACAAGTCGAAGAACTCAAAGTTCCACCACATTCATTGGAAGCTGAGCAATCGGTTTTAGGTGGCTTGCTGTTAGATAACGAAGCATGGGATCGTGTTGGGGAGAAAGTTGTAGCACAAGACTTTTATAGCCGTTCACATCGTATTGTTTATGAAACCATCGGAGCTATTATTGAACAGGGTGAACCTGTTGATTTAATTACATTATCAGAAGCATTAGAAAATGATCAAAAACTAGATGATGCCGGTGGTTTTGTTTATCTTGCTGAAATGATGAAAAACACACCAAGTGCTGCAAACATCACAGCTTATGCTGACATAGTTCGTGAACGTGCAGTGACTCGCGAGATGATCAGTGTTGCAAATGAAATTGCTGAAGCTGGTTTTGATACACAAGGACGAAGTAGTGCTGATTTACTCGATCTAGCAGAAACAAAAGTTTTTGCTATTGCAGAACAACGAGCTAATAAATCTGAAGGTCCTGAAAACCTAAATTCAGTACTTGAAAAAACGGTTGATAGAATTGAGAAGCTTTGTTCGACACCATCTGACGGTGTTACAGGGGTTTCAAGTGGTTTTTCTGATCTAGATAAAATGACTGCGGGCTTTCAAAAATCTGATTTAATTATTGTTGCTGCAAGACCTTCAATGGGTAAAACCACTTTTGCAATGAATTTAGCTGAATATGCAGCGATGACAGAAGAATATCCAGCTGTGATCTTCAGTTTAGAAATGCCCTCTGAACAAATTATGATGAGAATGCTTGCATCTCTTGGCCGAATTGATCAAACCAAAATACGTACAGGACAATTGGGCGATGAAGATTGGGCAAGGCTTTCATCCACAATGGGTCTACTCATCGAAAAAGGAAAAATGTATATAGACGATGCGGCAGGTTTGACACCTACAGAAGTACGTTCCCGTTGCCGCAGAATTCATCGTGATCATGGTGGTATTAGTATGATTATGATTGATTATTTACAATTGATGAGAGCCCCGCAATTTTCAGATAATCGTACTTTAGAAATTGCAGAAATATCCCGTTCTTTAAAAGCGTTAGCCAAAGAGTTACAAGTGCCTGTAATTGCACTTTCTCAATTAAATCGTGGATTAGAGCAGCGTTCTGATAAACGTCCGATTAACTCAGATTTACGTGAATCCGGTTCCATTGAGCAAGATGCAGATTTGATTATGTTTATATATCGTGATGAGGTTTATCACGATGATTCAGAATTTAAAGGAATGGCTGAAATTATTATTGGAAAACAACGTAATGGTCCCATTGGTAGAGTACCACTTACATTCCAAGGGCAATTTTCACGATTTGATAATTATGCCGGCACACATGTACTTGATGAAGACTAATTTGTATGGCACTAAGAACTGCGACTGCAATTATTGATTTAAATGCTTTAATAAGTAATTTTTGTTTTATCAAAAAAAAAGCGCCTAATTGTCAAATTCTGGCTGTTTTAAAAGCAAATGCTTATGGACATGGTTTAGAAAGAATAGCGAAGGAATTATCTCACTCTGAGCATCAAGCTGATGCGTTTGGTGTTGCACGACTTGATGAAGCTATTGCCCTAAGAGCGGCAGGAATAGAAAAACCAATTGTTTTACTTGAAGGCTTTTTTAATAAAGTAGATCTGGGTGTTATTGCAAAGAATAAGCTACAAACCATTATTCATAATCATGAACAATTGACCACTCTATGTTCTGCTAATTTAGAATGTCCGATTAAAGTCTGGTTAAAAATTGATACGGGCATGCACCGATTAGGTATTAACCCAGAAGATTTTTCGCATTATTACTCTGAATTAACTGCTAGCAAAAATGTTGATTCATCAATTGTATTAATGAGTCACCTAGGTTGCGCAGATGATACCCAAAATAAAAATACCGATAATCAAATAGCTCTTTTTGAAGAGATAACTAAAGGATTAAGTAATAGTAAAAGCTTGGCTAATTCAGCAGGAATTGATGCGTGGCCGAGAAGTCATTATCAATGGATACGTCCAGGATTGTTGCTATATGGCGTTTCTCCAATGAAAGAAGACATTAATGAAGTACATTCTGCTTTGGTACCGGTTATGACCCTGCAATCAAGCCTGATTACTATTAGAAAAATAGCAAAAGGAGAGTTTGTTGGTTATGGTGCTGCTTGGAAAAGCGATAAAGAAACCACTATTGGGGTTATTGCTATAGGTTACGGTGATGGATATCCAAGACATGCTAAAAATGGCACGCCTGTTCTTATTAATGGTCGCCGCGTACCATTAGTTGGTCGAGTTTCTATGGATATGATCACCGTTGATTTAGGTCAAAATTCTCAAGAGAGTATTGGTGATATAGCGACACTTTGGGGACAAGGTTTAGCCGTAGAAGAGGTTTCTACGTGGGCCACTACTATTCCTTACGAGTTACTCTGCAATATTAGCCGTCGAGTTCATGTTTCAATAAGATAACTCTAAGCATCATTGACCATTGATTGTTGCAATTATTGTTCTATTGGTTGAATTATTTCGATGTTCACCAATGTATATTCCTTGCCAAATTCCTAAGTTTAATTGTCCATTTGTGATTGGTATAGAAAGATTATTCCCTATGGTGCTTGCTTTAATGTGTGCTGGCATATCATCAGATCCTTCATATGTGTGCTGATAATACAAAGCGTTTTCAGGAATGAAATGGTTAAAGTGTGATTCCATATCTGTTCTTACTGTGGGATCTGCATTTTCATTTATGGTTAATGATGCTGAAGAGTGTTTAATAAACAGATGTAATACACCTATTTGAATCGAAGCTATCTCAGGTATAGAGCTTGATATTTCATCTGTTATTAAATGAAAGCCTCTTGGAAAGGCATTTAACTTCAACTCTTTTTGAATCCACATGTTTGTACCTTTTATCTTTTATAAGACAATAAAAAAGCCTCAATAAGAGGCTTTTTCAATTCAAATTGTGTAATTATTTATCAAAGCTAAATTCAATATATGCTTTACCATGGGGTGAGTTTAGAGGAATGATAACAATTGGTCCGTCTGCTTTGTGTTTGATAGTATGATTAGCACCAGAAACAACCATTGGTGTTGCCATATCAAATTCGATACCTTTTTCACTCAACATCCTTTTAGCGCCACCAGTAACCATATTGGTAATTTCACCGACTAAATCAGTAATTTCATCATTAACTTCATCAGGAGCTTCACCAACCATACCTTTCATGGTTGCTAAGGCTAATGGTCCATCAAAAGTAATAGACAAAGACCCTTTTGTTTGTTCGCTAACCATACCTATGAGGCCTGATACATCACCCATAGCTACTTCATCTTTCTTCAGTTTTGGTTTTTCTGGAGTCAATTCCATTTGTGCCATGGTTGACATCACATTTAGCATTGAAGATAAAAACGGGTTAATAAACTCTACATTCATGAAGATTCTCAAAGCCTTTATTTATACTAGTATTCTGATTTTGCACGCTTAATCACAAAATGTAAATCAATGAATACTAATTATTATTTTTTGATAATAGTAATACTGGTTGATTCAGTAAAAGTTAAACTACCCTTAATTACAGAGTCTTGATAATTCACAGTATTTACCTGTTTGCTGTAAGTATCGACGAGTAAATCATTTTTTACCACTAATCCACTTAAATTATTTTTAAAGGGAGCTTCTTGGCAGATAATTACTTTATCTGTATTAAGCTCTAACCCTACCCAAGGTACTTCTATTTTCTTTTAATTAACATTGAGTTGGAAGTTTTCATTTAAATAATTTTTAATATAAATGTCGTATTGAGAATGTTCAGAATAAAATGTTCCTGTATTCTTTTTGCAATAACATTTTCTAGATCATGAGCAGTAAATTGATGAATAACTTCAATAGTTTGGTTTTTTTAATTAACAGAAAGCTCTGTTAATTAAAAATATTCATGGACAGAGGCGAATGCCTTATACCCAATTAACATCAAAGCGAATAAAGTTTTTCATGATTATCCCGTATATTTAACTTCTTTTTATATTGTATAACTTTCTACTTATAACATGATTAATAAGCTGGGGTTAAGCGGGGATGAATAATAACTGCGATGAATGGTAGAAAAATAAACCTAGTTGTTTTTAAGTTTTATTGGCAGCTCTGACAAGCACCATGTGCTTCAACAATTTGATGGCTAATAATAAAACCTTTGTTGCTTGCCATCTCTTTTAAAGCGCTATCAAAATCATTTGATTGTATTTCTTCTACTAGACCACATTCATCACAAATGAGTAGTTGAACAGGGTGATTACAGTCACCAAAATGATGACACATTACAAAAGCATTGATTGATTCTATTTTGTGAACAAATCCCTGCTGACTTAAAAAGTCTAGTGCTCTATAAATAGTGGCAGGCTTTGCTGAAGGATCAATAATTTTTAATTCATCTAATAATTCATAGGCTCCAACGGCACTTGAATGATTGCTAAGCAATTTAAATACCTGTTCTCTTGCCGGAGTAAATCGTACACCTCGTTTTTGGCAAGATAGTTTAGCTTGTTCTAAAAGTTGTTCTACGTTCATCAGGAAGAAATTTATTTGTTTTTTTTAGTCTAACACAGTCGAAATTATCAATATAGCTTCAGTTTTATCGTTCTAATTACTTGGACCTTGATTAGTGAATACATCAACAAAATATTCTTTAAATTCAGTTTGTTGGTCGGTATGAATTTCATTAGAAAGTACATTGTAAAGAGCACCACTTTTTCTGATTGTTTCAATGCTTTTATTTAACCGAGAAATAAATTTTTTATTAATGTCTGTTTTTGCACACATCATATGGCCGACTGAAAAGAGATCACCTCCAGCAATAGGGTAAGAATAAAGATTTTTATCACTTATATTTGGCCAGAGGATATCAACATATTGTGGGTATTCAATTAAAAAATCGAAACGGTTATGATTGAATATAGTTAAGATACTATTGAGTTTTGCTGGGATTTCGATAATTTGGTTATTATTTAATTTATCTAATTGTTGATCTATTTGATGTCCAAAACTTCTTCCTGTCACAACTCCAATTTTGTTTTTTGGATTTTGTTCTAATAATAATGAAAGGTTTACTTTATTATCACTGTTTGTAGATAAGGGGTTTTTAGAGTAGACCTTTAATCCCAAATATAAAGCAAAAGGGTCACTATAATAAAAGTATTCTTCACGTTCTTGTGTTTTTAGCATATCACTAAAACAAAGATTTTCTTTATTAGAATATTGAGTGATATTTGCATAATCATTAACAATTTTAAATTCGAAGTCATATTCGTTCAGTTGGTCAAATAGTAAATTTAAAGTATTGCTTAATATTTGATTTTCAAATTTATTTGTTTTTTTATATCCCCTAATTAAGTTGACTTCATCAGTTAAAATAACCATTTTTATTTTATTTTCTTCAAAGGTCTCTAGTTCTGATTTCTTATATAAATCAGCATATATTTCAGATAGTTTTCCAGACTCTCGCAAAAAGGACATTTTTTGATCATAAATTTTTGCTAACTTTTTGCCATGTTGGTTATTTTGAAAAGCAATGTACAAATGCCTAGAAGGTAGTAATTCAAAATGCTTAAATTTTTGAGCCAATTCTGCTGGAACATTACTTAGGTAATCGATAAAAGTATCAATGCGGTTATTTGCTAGTAAAGTAAATCCTTCAGAGGGAGTATTTACCTCATAAAAATTTGTGTTTTCGTCAATAAAGCGATCAAAGTGAAAACCTCTCACCCATGAATTTGATAAAGTAGGTAAGTTATTAATATTAATAGCTTCCTTTTTATCTGAAAGGTAGAAAACAAGAATAGGGTCATCAGTATCAATGTACCATTTTGGTAAAATTGATTGGTTCACAT
>JAGSHH010000205.1 GCA_023954655.1 Colwelliaceae bacterium | reverse complement strand
TACTTATTTCCCTTATTTTTTCTTATTTTCGCTAACCTCACTTTTGCTCAACAAGCAAAGGTTGCTATCATTATTGATGATATTGGTTATCGAAAAACAGATAATGCCAGTCTAAATCTTCCGGGTGCTATTACTTATGCAATTCTCCCGCATACCCCTTTTGGTAAAAAGCTCGCAATAAAAGCAAACGCAAAACATAAAGATGTAATTTTGCATATCCCTATGGAATCTGAGAATGGAAAAAAATTAGGCCCTGGAGCATTAACTACTGAAATGGATGAAATATCTATTAGAAACAGTTTAACTGACTCTTTTGCTGAAATTCCTTTTGCAATAGGTATCAATAACCATATGGGTAGCAAACTTACTAAGCTATATTCACCTATGGCTTGGACAATGCGTTTCCTTAAAGATAATGATTTAATATTTATCGATAGTGTTACTACAGAAAATAGCAAAGCACGGAAGTTAGCTCGACATTTTGGTGTGCCTAATTTAAGCCGTCATCTATTTCTTGATAATGAACTTAATCAAACTTATATCAGCGGACAGTTTGCACAATTAATTAGACAAGCCGTAAAGTACAAACGTGTAGTAGCCATTGCTCATCCTCATCCAGAAACTATCGAAGCGTTAAGCTATTTAATTCCACAACTAGCAGAACATGATATTCAGTTGGTTGGTATTTCTGAGCTTTTACCAAAAGTTATTGCAAATCAAAACAAACACAATTCAGAACACGTGGAATAAAGTGTCTTCATATAATAAATCGGTTAATTTTTACATGCTTTGTTATTGATACAAAGCCCATTTAAAATTAACATAGCATTAATATAAAATATTTTAGGGATATTATGAAAGTTACCGTATTTGGAATAGGTTACGTTGGCCTTGTGCAAGCTGCAATTTTAGCTTCGGTTGGTCACGATGTAATGTGTGTAGACATCGATGAACAAAAAATAGAAAACTTAAAAAACGGCATCATCCCTATTTATGAACCTGGTTTAACCCCCCTCGTAGAAGAAACCTATAAAAATGGTTTATTAAATTTCACTACTGATGCAGAAAAAGGCGTTAATCACGGTAGTATCCAATTTATTGCAGTGGGAACACCTCCTGACGAAGATGGCTCAGCAGATTTAAAATATGTTCTAGCAGTAGCTGAAACTATTGCTAGTCATATGAGTAATGAAAAAATCATCATCGACAAATCAACAGTTCCTGTCGGCACTGCAGATAAAGTTTCTGCAAAAATAGCAGAAGTATTATCTGCCAGAAATCAAAATATTGCTTTTGATGTAGTTTCAAATCCTGAATTTTTAAAAGAAGGTGCTGCAGTAAGTGATTGCATGAAACCAGATCGTATTGTTGTGGGAACAGAAAATGAGAAATCGCGTAATGCGATGCGTGAACTCTATGCTCCTTTCAATCGCAACCACGACCGTATGATATTTATGGATGTAAGGTCGGCAGAATTAACAAAGTATGCTGCTAACTGTATGTTAGCCACAAAAATTTCATTCATGAATGAAATGTCAAACCTTGCTGAGTTACTTGGTGCAGATATTGAAGCCGTTCGTCACGGTATCGGTTCTGATTCTCGTATTGGCTATCAATTTATTTATCCGGGTTGCGGATACGGTGGTTCATGTTTTCCTAAAGATGTACAAGCACTTGTTCGCACAGCAAATGGTATCGATTACAAACCAGCATTATTAGAAGCGGTTGAGTCAGTAAATTACGCGCAAAAACAAAAATTATTTACGAACCTAAATAATCATTTCAAAGGTGATTTGGCAGGAAAAACAGTTGCTGTCTGGGGATTATCCTTTAAGCCTCAAACAGATGACATGCGTGAAGCATCATCAATTGTTTTAATGAAAGCCTTGTGGGCAGCGGGAGCAAAAGTTCAAGCATACGATCCTGAAGCAATGGAAGAATGCCAGCGTATTTTTGGCGATAATGATAATCTAGCTCTTGTTGGCACTAAAGAATCGGCCTTAAAAGGAGCAGACGCTTTAGTTGTATGTACTGAATGGAGTCAATTTAGAGCCCCTGATTTTGAACTAATCGAACAATCCTTAAGTTCAAAGGTCATCATAGATGGTAGAAATTTATATGATCCACAGTTATTAAAAGAACGTGGCTTTGCATATTATGCAATTGGACGCGGTGACAGCGTTAAGAAGGTATCTTAATCATATGAAGTATTTAGTAACTGGTGCTGCTGGTTTTATTGGTTTTCACGTATCGCAAAAACTTTGTCAACAAGGTCATGATGTTATTGGTATCGATAATCTTAATGATTATTATGATGTATCACTTAAAGAGGCTCGTTTGAATGAATTAATGCCTTTCGATAACTTCTCTTTTGTTAAATTAGATCTTGCCAATCGTGAAGGTATTGCAGCACTTTTTACTAATGAAAAGTTTGACAGAGTAATTCATTTAGCAGCTCAAGCTGGTGTTCGTTATTCAATTGATAATCCGATGGCTTATGCTGACTCAAACCTTATTGGGCACTTAACCATCTTAGAAGGATGTAGAAATAATAATGTAGAGCATTTAGTTTATGCTTCTTCAAGCTCCGTTTATGGATTAAATAATAAAACACCATTTTCCACTTCAGACAGTATTGATCACCCAATCTCATTATATGCTGCCACTAAAAAGTCGAATGAACTGATGTCTCATACTTATTCGCACTTATATAATATACCAACCACAGGCCTACGGTTCTTTACCGTATATGGTCCTTGGGGACGCCCTGATATGGCGCTATTTAAATTCACAAAAGCTATTGTCGAAGGAAAGCCTATTGATGTATATAATCATGGTGATATGCGTCGCGACTTTACCTATATAGACGATATTGTTGAAGGCATTTTGAGAATTCAAAACATTATCCCTGAAAAAAGCTCTGACTGGAACGTTGAGACAGGTTCAGCATCAATGAGCTCTGCTCCCTATAAAGTTTTCAATATAGGTAATGGAAACCCTGTAAAATTACTCGATTTTGTTGAGTCTCTTGAAAACTCATTAGGTAAAGAAGCACAAAAGAATTTTATGCCGATGCAGGCGGGTGATGTCTATCAAACTTATGCGGATGTAGAAGATTTATATAATATTGCGAATTATAAACCCTCGATATCAGTGCCAGATGGCGTAGATAACTTTGTTAATTGGTATAAAGATTTTTATAACGTCTAATCAGGTTTTTTACAAAAACTTAAAATACAAATATTTAAGTCGAAGTAATTTACTTCGGCTATTTTATCTTCGCTTATTCAATTGAATAAATATTAATGCCTATTCAGGTTACTTAAATACAATGTTATTCTTTTCTAGTAACTCAATAACATGCTTAACTGGAATAGCATAAGTAATACCACTTGGATTTGTTATCACGCCTTCTTTAGTTTTTTGCACAAATACTTTATTAATGACCCCAACAACTTTTCCTGTGTCACTTTCATATAAAGCACTACCACTATTACCAGGGTAAGCTGTCGCATCTAATTGATAAACTAAGTATGGGTCTCGCAGTCGTTTTAACATCGCTATATTTATTTGTTTAGCATTACTCACCGGCGTAATTGTTGGTGTAATACTTGCGATAATTCCACGATGAGTCACAGGATATAACCCTAAGACTGCCCCTATTGGAAACCCGGTAAATGCCACTGAACTTCCCTCAGGTATAAATTTAACCTTAGCTAACGACACAGGAGGTAATGGTTGCCCTTCAATTTTCAGAATCGCTAAATCATACTTTTGAGAAGAGTCGACCAAAATAGCTTTTCGAACAATAGCTTGTTTTCCCGAACCAACAAATACAGCCAATTCTTGCAATAAATTTTCATCTAGAGCATCAGGAACAACATGGTGATTGGTAATGACATATTGGCCATTCCCAACAACAAAACCGGTACCACTCAACGTATTTTTAGGCCTTCCTGTAGGAGTATAAAGGCCAATGCCAACAACAGAAGGTTTAATTTTCGCTATAGTTTCAACTAATTGAGCCGATAAAGTAGAACAAGAAATAATAAGACTAATAATCAAAAACAAATATCGACACATTGAAGATCCCTAAACTAATGTAAAAACGTAATATCAATTGATACAAATATTAGCATTACTAGATATATCTATCATAATAACAATAAGTTAATAATAATTTTTATGCTTTATCTATTTTTATCATTTTCAGGATAGTAAATGAAAACACAAAAAATTGTTCCTATTTTCGCAGGAGGTGGCACTCGTTTACCTGCTCATGCTGGAATATTACAAGCACTCGAAGAGTTTGATGTGGAGTTTGATGATATTGTTGGCGTCTCTGGCGGAAGTATAATAGCAAGCCTTTTTGCTTCGGGTTTAACTTTACCTGAAGTGAAACATATAGCCCTTAATACCGATTACAACCAATTTAGAGAATTCTCCCTTATTAAGTTAGTTCGAAATGGCGGCCTAAGTTCGGGTGATGTTTTTGAACGTTGGGTCGATCGCTTACTCGATGGTAAAACATTTAAAGAAATGACATATAACCTGCACGTTGTCGCCACTGATGTAGCTCATGGAAAGCCTGTCATTTTTAATAAAACGAATACTCCTGATTTGAAAGTATCTTTAGCTGTCAGGTTTTCTATGTCAATACCTCTAGTATTTAGCTTCAAAAAATTTGGCGAACATTTAATGGTAGACGGCAGTATTTTATCAGAAGATGCACTGCACAGAGACTGGGCTGAAGATGGCACTCCGGTGATATGCTTTAGATTAAAAGGTGATTACGAATACGATGAAATTAAAATTAAGGGTATGTTCCCTATTGTTCAATACATAAGCCTTCTCATTCGTACATTTATGACGACGATTTCTAGAGAATATATTAATGATGCTTTTTGGCATAACACTGTAGTTGTCAATACTGGCTTATCGTCCGCGGTAGATTTTACCATGACAGTTGAACAAAAAGAGGCTCTCTATTTCAAAGGCTACCATACTGCCAATAAAATTTTACCATTAAAAGTGAAAGCTTTATCCCAGGATAAGCTGACATAATTCATATAATTACCCTTAAATGACTATGTTAAACGCTTATTACTTATTTATCCCTTTCAATAACACTTAAATCTAGTTAATTTTAAATATAATCGATACAATAAAGTTAATTGTTAATATTGTGTATTATCGAAACAAACAATAGTTATACCTAAAAGTTGATTTGGAATTAAGTTATGGAACAAATATTAAATGCTAAGGTAGCTGTGATTGGTCTTGGCTACGTGGGTTTGCCTTTAGCGGTAGAATTTGGCAAAAAATTTCAAACAATAGGTTTTGATATCAATAAAGCCAGAGTGTCTGAACTCAATAATGGTTTTGATCGTACTTTAGAAGTTGAAAGTGAAGAATTAAAAGAGTCAGCTCAATTAAGCTGTTCTTGTGATCCTGCTGATATTACTGGTTGTGATTATTATATTGTTACCGTTCCAAC
>JAGSHH010000131.1 GCA_023954655.1 Colwelliaceae bacterium | reverse complement strand
GTTCTGTAGCAATTGTCATAGTAGTTTAATGAAAACAGATTATACCTGTATTAATAGGGGCGAAAATGGGAAATTGCAAGCGTTAGGCAAAACTATAATTTATACGCTATTCTTGTTAGCAAACATTGGTATTTAATCTATTGAATTTGTTACACTAGCGACAATTTATTGTACAAGGAATACTTATGTTGGATTCAAGAGATAAAGCGCGATTGAAATGGGCTTGTCGTCGTGGAATGTTAGAGCTTGATGTGCTTTTTATGCCATTTGTTGAAGAGGCATGGGAAGATTTATCCGATGAAAACAAAGCGATATTTGAACGCTTGTTAGTATGTCAAGATCCAGAGTTATTCGCTTGGTTTATGGGGCATGAGGAATGTGAAGATAAAGAGCTCGACTCAATGGTCCAACTTATACTTAACCGAGTCAAAGTATAATATTGCTATAGATAATTCCAAAACAGATAAATATTTTCAGTGGTGTTGTTTCTTTTTACTGATGATTGTCACTCTTTCAATAATAACTTCGATCACTCAGGAATATTATGTGGATAGTCGTTTATTTTTTTTAGTATTGGTAACTATATGTGTTTTTGTTGTGTTAGTGAACAGTAGAAAAAATATAAGTAAATTAAATAAATTAGTATTATATCCAAATGGCTTAATTGATTTTGAACATGATATAAATTTATCTTTACATCTTAATAGTCGAATAGGTTGGTTTGGTTGTTGGTTGATACTTAAAAAAGATGAAAATTCACTTTTAAATAATAAAAATCAACAACTAATAAAAGTTTATATATCTAAAAATAGCGTTTCTGATGTTGACTATTCGAGGTTATCTCGGCATATATTACAAAATTAAATATCATTAGAAGATAAAATAGTCGTTTTAACTTCGTCACTTAGCTCAGGATAATCCAAAGTATAATGTAGCCCTCTACTTTCTTTACGTCTCATTGCACAATGAATGATTAACTCAGCAACTTGTACTAAATTTCTTAGTTCTAATAAATTATTACTTACTTTAAAGTTACGATAATAATCTTCTATTTCTTGTTGTAATAACTCAACTCGGTGTAATGCTCGTTCTAGACGTTTAGTAGTACGAACAATACCAACATAATCCCACATAAATAACCTAAGCTCATGCCAATTATGTTGTATAACAACTTCTTCATCAGAATCAGTAACTCGGCTTTCATCCCATGCAGGTAAGTTAATGTACTTTTGTGATTTTGATAAATTTTGTTCAATATCTTGAGCCGCAGCTTTAGCAAAAACTAAACATTCTAATAATGAGTTGCTGGCCATACGATTAGCACCATGTAAGCCCGTATAAGCGACTTCACCTATGGCATATAAATTTTCTATATCGGTTTTACCTTGTTTATTTATCATTACTCCGCCACAAGTATAATGTGCAGCAGGTACAACTGGCATAGGTTGTTTAGTCATATCTATACCTAATGAAAGTGTTTTTTCATAGATAGTAGGGAAGTGTTGTTTAATAAACTCATCTGATTTATGGCTTATATCTAAGTACATGCAATCAGCGCCTAATCGTTTCATTTCAAAGTCGATAGCACGTGCAACAATATCGCGAGGAGCGAGTTCAGCTCTTTCATCAAAACTTGGCATAAAACGACTACCATCGGGCCGTCTTAATATTGCACCTTCACCTCTTAATGCTTCAGTGAGTAAAAACGTTCCTGCATCTGGGTGAAATAAGCAAGTGGGATGGAACTGATTGAATTCCATATTAGCAACGCGACATCCTGCTCGCCATGCCATAGCTACTCCATCACCACTGGCAACATCTGGGTTTGAGGTATATTGATAAACTTTACTAGCACCGCCCGTTGCTAATATTGTTTTTTTAGCAAAAATACGTTCTACTTTTTCACTATTTCGATTCCAAATATAAGCACCAATGCAGTGTTTAGTTTTATCATCTTTTTCATTCTTATCGTCATTATGGCAGACAAGATCTATAGCATTGTACCTTTCGAATATTCTTATGCGATTATGATTGTTAACTCGATCAACTAGAGTTGTTTGAACTGCTTGTCCTGTAGCATCGGCTGCATGTAGAATACGACGATGGCTGTGACCACCTTCACGGGTTAAATGATATTTAATGGCACCGTTATTATCGGGTTCTTTATCAAAATCAACCCCTTGTTCAATTAACCACTCCAAGCAGCTTCGAGCATTTTCTGCAGTATATTGAACAATATCTTCGTTACATAAACCTGCGCCAGAAATTAAGGTGTCAGAAACATGAGAATCAATACTATCATTTTCATCAAAAACTGCGGCAATGCCACCTTGAGCATAAAAGGTTGAGCCATCGTTAACGCGGCCTTTACTCAATATTACAACATCAGCATTTTTTGCTAAATGAAGCGCAAGTGATAAACCTGCGGCGCCACTGCCAATAATTAACACATCACAATTGTGTTGTTGATTCATAAATGGTTAGTTTTAAGGTATCCTATAGATAGAGAAATTTTAACGTTTATTGAGCGTTGAGAACAGGAATAATCGGGCTATATCGATTTTTTTAATTTTTTTTTAATTTTTTTAGAACTTTTTCACTCAAGTGTAGTCCTACTTGATGTGTTTGCTATGAGCCAGACGTAAAGAGTTAAATGGTTATTTAGGAGTATTGGCTCGAATGAGCGAACAAAACATCGACCAAGAATTGGTTGAGCGGGTACAACGTGGCGATAAAAATGCGTTTAACCTGCTAGTAACGAAGTATCAACATAAGGTGGCAAATTTAGTTTCACGCTATGTCAAGAATCATAGTGACGTACCAGACATAGTACAAGAGGCATTTATCAAAGCTTATAGAGCTTTACCTAATTTTAGAGGGGATAGTGCTTTTTATACTTGGTTGTACCGCATCGCGGTAAATTGTGCGAAGAACCACATGGTAGCTAGTAATAGAAAACCACCAGGTTCTGATGTTGAAATTGAAGATGCAGAGATTTATGATTCAGGTGATGCTCTTAGAGAAAATGCGTCACCAGAAAAATTATTATTAACCAAAGAAGTAAAGAAAGTAATATTTGATACCATTGAGCAATTGCCAGAAGATTTGAGAACAGCAATAAATCTACGGGAGCTTGAAGGATTGAGTTATGAAGAAATTGCGACGATTATGGAATGTCCTGTAGGTACAGTTCGTTCAAGAATATTTAGAGCACGTGATGCTGTAGATAAAAAAATCAGACCATTACTTCAACGCTAATTTTATCGATTTTTTTAAGGTGTATTTATGAGTGAAAGTAAGTTTGAGACAGTTTCATCATTAGTTGATAATTATCAAGCAAGTGATGATGTTTTTGACGAATTAGTCAAAGATAATGACATGTCCGAAACTTGGCAACGTTATCATTTAATTGGTGATACATTGCGTGATGAGCTTCCTAATTCATTGAATCTAGATTTATCAGCTTCAATTGCAAATGCTATTGCCGAAGAACCTACTGTTTTAGCACCAGTTGTTAAAGCTACTATCTCGCAGACAATTAAAGCTAAAGTTGTTCAGTTCTCTAAGCCATTCGGGCAAGTTGCGATAGCAGCATCGGCAGCAGGTTTAATGGTTATTGGTGTTCAACAAAATGTTGCAGATAATGACTCTTTGGTACCAAACCCTATAGTACAAACTATTCCATTTGGTGGTGTTGCTGAGCCAGTTAGTTTAAACTATCAGCAAAATAGTAGAGCGTCTCAACAACAAGCTATGGTTGAACAACAGCGTCGTTTTCAAGCTTTATTACAAGACCATAAACAGCAGCTTAAGTTTACAGCATTAACTCATAAAGAAAGTAGTGTTGAAAAAGTTAAAACAGAGGTTACAAATACGCCTAAATGAAGTTATTAATTTGTTTTATAATGCTGGTGGCATCAAGCTCACCAGTATGGTCGGCTGAGACTAAGTCTCCAGAAACAGCTGATGTCTGGCTTGCTCGTCTTTCACAATCATTACAATCATTAAATTTTAGTACTTCATTTGTTGTGGTAAAAAATAACCATGCAGAACCCTACCATTGGTTTCATGGTGTAAATGATGAAAATGTTGAGCTTGAAATTTTATCCTTATTAAATGGTCCTCGCAGAGATATTTTACGAAAAAACAATACCATCAGTTATATTGAGCCTGAATTACCTCCTTATTCCGTACTTTCTTCAAATCTTAGAGGGCCAATTCCAACTATATTAAGTGGGGCTGTTCAAGATTTAGCATCAACTTATAACTTTATTTCCGTCGGAAAAAGCCGAATTTTAGGGAGAAGCGCACAAATTGTTCGTATTGTTCCCAAAGATACCAGTAAATATGGTCACTGGTTATGGTTAGATGAAAAAACAGGTTTGTTACTTAAATTAGCAATAGTAACCAGAAAAGGCCAACAGCTTGAACAAGTACAGTTTACACACTTAGATATTACAGAAAACCCAGCAGAGAGCCTGAATCAATTACAGTCAACAGAGTTGCCAAAAGTTGTTGATATTCCACAAGGCTACCAACAACAAAAACTGTCTTGGGAAGTAAATTGGTTGCCTCAAGGCTTTGAGAAAATAAATGCTAACCGCCATAGAATATCTTCTACTAAACAACCGGTAGAATTTATACTTTTTGGAGACGGTTTAGTTGAAGTTTCTGTTTATGTCACACAAAGCAAAGAACAGACACGCCCTGTTGATTTTGTGATGGATGGAGCTACCGTAGCATTAAATCAAGTTAATAATGGCATAGAGGTAAGTGTAGTTGGAAAGATCCCTTCAACAACAGCTAAGAAAATTGCTGATTCTGTCACTTTATTATCTAGACCTTAGTTATGATTGAAGAACAAGCTCAGGTAACGGCTATTGAACAAGGTAATATTACCGTTCAAAGTATTGTTAAATCTACTTGCAGTGGTTGTCAGCAACTTGAATCTTGCGGTAGTGGACAAATAGCCAAAGCATTCCCTCAAAAGAGAATTACCTATACCTTATTTTCTGACTTACCTGTAAAAGTAGGCGATAAAGTTATTATTGGGTTATCAGAAAAATTGTTGTTATCAGCTGCTTGGCAAGTCTATATGTGGCCGTTAATAGGATTATTTATTGGTGGTTTTTTAGGGAACACACTTCTTGAACATAGGTTGATAGCTCATGAGCTATTAGCACTCCCCTTAGCTCTTATAGGCAGTTTTTTAGGTTTTGCTTTAGCTAAACGACAGCAAGATAAAATAACAAATGAACCAGAGTGGTCGCCAACTTTATTAAAGGTCGTTGAGTAGACTATTATTTTCAATATTTGATTTATCAATCTTTGCTTTTCTGATTACTTTGAGAGCAAGAGTTTTACTAATTTATCTAGATAAATCTTTTCCATTTATTTTGACTCGTTGTTTCTCATAGATTGTCATAAACAAAGGCGAGCAATCCCTCTTTAATTCGATTATAATGCGGTCAATTTTATTAAACCAACCAATAGCTATCCACTGCGGGTTAAGTATAAAAGTCGCATTGTGATATCCTAGCAAGCAAGAGTAAAAATAAGCCTGCTATAATAACGGAAAAATTCTTTTAAAATGAAGCATATACGTAACTTCTCTATTATTGCCCATATTGACCATGGTAAATCAACCCTTTCAGATCGTTTGATACAACATTGTGGAGGATTGCAAGAGCGAGAAATGGAAGCACAAGTTCTTGATTCTATGGATATTGAACGTGAACGTGGCATAACTATTAAAGCGCAAAGTGTTACTTTAGATTATAAAGCTAAAGATGGTGAAGTATATCAATTGAACTTTATTGATACTCCTGGACATGTTGATTTTTCCTATGAAGTATCCCGTTCTTTAGCTTCTTGTGAAGGTGCTTTGTTGGTAGTCGATGCAGGGCAAGGTGTTGAAGCACAAACGGTTGCTAATTGTTATACCGCTATTGAAATGGATCTTGAAGTACGTGCGATTTTAAATAAAATAGATTTACCACAAGCTGATCCTGACCGAGTTAGTGAAGAAATTGAAGATATTATTGGTATTGATGCTACTGATGCCGTGCAATGTAGCGCTAAAACAGGTATTGGAATAGAAGACGTATTAGAAGATATCGTAGCAAATATCCCAGCTCCTGAAGGGGATCCAGAAGCCAAATTACAAGCCTTAATTATCGATTCATGGTTTGATAACTACCAAGGCGTTGTTTCATTAGTTCGTGTAATTAACGGTGAAGTGAAAAAAGGCGATAAAATGGTGGTAATGTCTACAGGGCAAACCCACATCATTGATAAAGTAGGTATATTTACCCCTAAACAAACTGAAACTGGTGTTTTAAAAACAGGTGAAGTTGGCTTTATTATCGCAGGTATTAAAGAAATTCATGGTGCTCCCGTTGGTGATACTATCACTTTATTCAAAAGAGAAGCTGAAGCACCTTTACCTGGCTTTAAAACAGTACAGCCTCAGGTTTACGCAGGCATTTTTCCTATCAGCTCTGATGATTATGAAAATTTTCGTGATGCTTTAAATAAATTAAGTTTAAATGATGCTTCGTTGGTATTTGAGCCTGAAAACTCATCTGCGCTTGGTTTTGGTTTTCGTATTGGCTTTTTAGGCATGCTGCATATGGAAATTATTCAGGAGCGTTTATCTCGTGAATATGATCTCGATTTAATTACCACTGCTCCAACAGTAAATTATGAAATAGCTTGTACTAATGAAGAAATACTCTCCATAGATAACCCTGGTGATTTACCTGCTATTAATAATATTGAAGAGATACGTGAACCTATTGTTCAGGCGAATATATTAGTACCTCAAGAGCATTTAGGAAATGTCATTACATTATGTATTGAAAAGCGTGGTGTTCAAAAAGATATTATTTATCATGGAAACCAGGTTGCTGTAACTTATGAGTTACCAATGGCTGAAGTGGTCATGGACTTTTTTGATAAGCTTAAATCAACGAGTCGTGGTTATGCTTCTCTTGATTATCACTTTGTTCGTTTTGAAGCTGCGGATATGGTTCGTGTTGATGTGATGATAAATGGTGATAGAGTTGATGCGCTTGCTATGATCACTCACCGTACAAACTCAGTTGCTCGAGGTCGTATGTTAGTTGAAAAATTACGAGAGCTTATTCATCGACAAATGTTTGATATTGCTATCCAAGCAGCCATTGGCAATAACGTCATTGCTAGAACTACCGTTAAACAATTACGTAAAAATGTAACGGCAAAGTGTTACGGTGGTGATATTTCTCGTAAGAAGAAACTATTACAAAAACAAAAAGAAGGTAAAAAACGTATGAAACAAGTAGGTAATGTTGAAGTACCTCAAGAAGCGTTTTTAGCTGTACTTAAATTAGAGAATTAATAGGGAAATTATGGCTGTTTATTTTTCAATATTTTTAGTTGTTCTTACTGCTGTTTGTGGTGTGATTTGGTTATATGATAAGTTTGCTTTAATCCCGCAACGTCAATTGAAATTGGCGAAAGCAAAAGAACAATGTGAAGGGGAGTTGAGTGCAGAAATTGAAGAGAAGATATTAGAACCACCTTTTTTTATTGATACTCCTGTACAAATATTTCCAGTTATTGCCTTTGTTTTAGTATTACGATCTTTCTTGTATGAACCATTTCAAATACCTTCAGGTTCAATGATGCCAACTTTACTAGATGGTGACTTCATTTTAGTGAATAAACATAATTACGGTTTACGTGATCCAGTTGCTAGAAACAAGTTTGTCGAAGTGGGTTTACCAGAACGAGGTGACGTTGTCGTTTTTAAATACCCATTAGATGTTAAAGTTGATTATATAAAGCGTGTTATTGGGTTGCCGGGTGATAGGGTTATTTACCGAAATAAGTCGTTATATATTAAACCAGCTTGCAGTGATACAAATACGGAATGTAGTGAATTCAAGCAAGTAGAAACTTCATTTGTAAGCAATGGTGATTATAGTGATGGCAATGTTGAACTAACTCGTTATAGCTCTGTTATGCCTAATAAAACGCATGAAATACTCGTTAATAATCAAATATTACCTCGTACAGCTCATTATTTTAAGCAATCTGGTACCCAACGAGATGAGTTTTCTGTACCAGAAGGACATTACTTTGTAATGGGGGATAATAGAGATAATAGCTTAGATGGTAGATTTTGGGGCTTTGTTCCTGAAGAAAATTTAGTAGGTGAAGCTGTATTTATTTGGATGAGTTTTGACTTTGATCGTGATGAATCAAGTTTATTACCTCGCTGGATTCCGACAGGAATTCGTTTCGAGCGTTTAGGTAGAATTCATTAATGATTAAGAATACTGCTATTGCTATTAATCAGCTATCTAAGAAACTGGGGTATAGTTTTCAAGAACCATCATTATTAACACAAGCCCTCACTCATAGAAGTGCTAAAGGTGCTCATAATGAACGATTAGAGTTTTTAGGAGATTCAATTCTAGGTTTTGTTATTGCAGAGACGCTTTATGAGAAATTTCCTCAAGAAAATGAAGGTGATTTAACGCGAATGAGATCGAGCTTAGTTAAAGGTGTAACATTAGCTGAAGTTGCTCGAGGCTTTAATTTAGGTGAATATTTGATCCTTGGCCCAGGCGAGTTAAAAAGTGGTGGTCATAGAAGAGACTCAATTCTTGAAGATGCAGTAGAGGCTATTATTGGCGCAGTTTATATCGATTCAGATATGGCAGCATGTAAAGCATTAATCTTAAGTTGGTTTACTGAACGCTTAAATGAAATAAAGCCAGGCCAATCACAAAAAGATCCTAAAACACGTTTACAAGAATATTTACAAGGTAGAAAAATACCTTTGCCTTTGTATGAGGTGATCGATACTACCGGCCAATCACACAATCAAGAGTTTACTGTTCGTTGTACTACGGCTGAAATTGGTGAAGCGGTCATTACAAAGGGCACCAGTCGTCGAAAAGCAGAACAATCTGCAGCCGACAAAGTACTAAAAATCATTTTAGAAAATAATGCTAAACATAAACGTGCGAGTAAAAAATCATGACACAAAGTACACACTGTGGACTTATTGCGATTGTTGGCCGTCCAAATGTTGGGAAATCAACATTATTAAATAGCTTGCTCGGCCAAAAAATTAGTATTACTTCACGAAAGCCTCAAACGACTAGACATCGTATCCTTGGTATATTAACTGAAGGTGATAACCAAGCCGTACTAGTTGATACTCCCGGTTTACATATTGATGAAAAAAAAGCGATAAACAGGCTAATGAATCGTGCAGCAAGTAGTTCAATTGCAGAAGTTGAACAAGTACTTTTTTTAGTTGAAGGTACTCACTGGACGCCTGATGATGAGTTAGTATTAAACAAAATTAAAAGTAGTGGTGCGCCTTGCATATTAATTATTAATAAAATTGATAATGTTCAAGATAAAGAATCACTGTTACCCCATTTACAAGCATTAGGTGAAAAACACGAATTCTCAGAAATTGTTCCTATTTCTGCAAGTAAAGGGGACAATGTCGATAAAATTCGTGATATTTGTTTTAATGTATTACCTGAAGGAGACTTTTGGTTTCCTGAAGATCATATCACTGATCGTTCGAGCCGCTTTATGGCTTCGGAAATTATTCGTGAAAAGTTAATGCGTTTTACTGGTGATGAACT
>JAGSHH010000032.1 GCA_023954655.1 Colwelliaceae bacterium | reverse complement strand
TTGAAAAGAGTGAACTGACGACCTAAGGTCGTACATCCTTAACCTAGTATTTGTTTTAATTCTAATACCTAGAAAGAATTGGTTGCGGGAGCCACTTATGTTGAAAAGAGTGAACTGACGACCTAAGGTCGTACATCCTTAACCTAGCATTTGTTTTAATTCTAATACCTAGAAAGAATTGGTTGCGGGAGCCAGATTTGAACTGACGACCTTCGGGTTATGAGCCCGACGAGCTACCAGGCTGCTCCATCCCGCGTCCGAATGGTTTAAGTATAACTTAAACAAGCCAATAACTGTTTTTATTCTGTTATTAGAGAAAGTTTTCACTGCTGTGAAAGCGAGGCGTATGTTAAGGATAGTTACCTCATAATGCAAGGCGTTTTATTAAGTTTTTTACTATTTCGATAAATAAAAAATTATTTGATTTTTTTATAATCAAAAGGGTGCATTTATGAGCGAATAAATATCAGTGTTATTCTTTATGTTAATAAACAATGCCAAGTAAAGATAAATTATTTAATCATTTAAAGTGTTTTCTTTGTCTTGCTATATAAGTAAAGCGAGTCTTTGTTTATAATCGCGGCATTATTTATCCGGTCTTAGTGATTCGGTCAAGTTGGTCTGGAAAATCCCCATGCAACAATTTTTAGCATTAACGTCTCCAGGTATTGAAATTCTTTTAGCACAAGAGCTGAAAGATTTAAATGCTGAGCAAGTCATTCAAAAGCCGGAGGGCGTATATTTTACCACGACATTAGAAAATGCTTATGAAATTTGTTTGTACTCTCGTTTAGCAACTAGAGTGTTACTTAAGCTTGGTGAAGGTGATGCCGCTAATAAAGATGAATTATTTTCAGCAGCAGCAAGTATTAATTGGTCAGAAATTTTTTCTAGTGATCATACTTTTGCTATTGACTTTGTAGGTGTTTCAGAAAATATAAGAAATAGTCAATTTGGTGCACTCACTGTTAAAGACGCTTTAGTTGATAACTTTAGGGATCAAGGCTTTGAAAGACCTTCAGTTCAAAAGTCTTCTCCTGATATCAGTTTTCAAGCGCGGTTATTAAAAGAAAAAGTTTCTATATATTTAGATTTTTCAGGTCGAAGCTTATTCAAACGTGGTTATAGACAACACAGTGGTGCTGCTCCTTTAAAAGAGCATTTAGCAGCAGCGATAATCACTCGTTCTGGTTGGTTAGACGATACATCAAAACCGCTTGTCGATCCCATGTGTGGTTCAGGTACCATACTAATTGAAGCTATATCTATGGCAGCAAATTATGCTCCCGGAATTGACCGTGAAAAATGGGGCTTTGATTATTGGTTAGGCCATAATTCTGATTGCTTCTTTGAACGACTAGAAGAAGCAAAACAATCCTCTTATTTAGGTCTAGAGAAATTAAAAGCGAAAGTTTTTGGTATTGATATCGATAGTAGGGTACTAAAAACTGCACAACAAAATGCTCGAAATGCAGGTTTACAGCAGTTTATTGAGTTTTCATGTAAAGATATTAATAAATTAAACAATGCCTTTGGTCACAAAGGAACATTCTTGTTTAACCCTCCTTATGGAGAACGTATCGGTGAATTGCCAGAGCTTGTTGAAAATTTTGTATTATTAGGTCAAAAACTAAAAACTCAATTTATCGACTGGCGTGTCGCTATTTTAACGGCTAATACAGAACTTTTAACGTTGATGAAGCTTGCCAGTTTTAAGCGATATAAGTTTAAAAATGGTCCTTTAGATTGTCAGTTTGCTCTTTATAATATTGATGAAAAGCAAGCGTCAGGTGTGAGCAATAATGCCGAATTCGAACATAAAGATTCGGCATTTGCTAATCGTTTGCTGAAAAATAAAAAGAATTTAAAAAACTGGCTTAAAAAAGAGCAAATAGAATGTTACCGCCTATATGATGCTGATATTCCTGAATATAATGTAGCTGTTGATGTTTATGGTGAATATCTTGTAATTCAAGAATATGCAGCTCCTAAAACAATTGACGAAGAAAAAGTTACTAAAAGATTACAAGAAGTAATTTATTTTGCGCCAAAAGTGTTAAATGTACCCACTGAAAAAGTCGTACTAAAAACAAGAGCAAAACAAAAAGGTAGCAATCAATATCAGAAAGTTGCTGAAAGTAAGCAATCCATTGTAATGTCTGAATATGGCGCAAAATTTAAAATTAATTTGTGGGATTACCTAGATACTGGGTTGTTTCTTGATCACCGTAAAACTCGTCAAATAGTCGCAAAAAAAGCTAAAGGAAAGTCGTTATTAAACCTTTTTGCTTATACAGGTTCAGTTTCCTTACAAGCGGCTTTACATGGTGCTGAAACAGTTACAACCGTCGATATGTCTAATACGTATCTTAGTTGGGCTCAAGATAACTTTTCCTTAAACAATATTGCTGGGCATAAATATCAGTTTGTACAAGCAGATTGTTTGAAATGGTTAAAAGAAAATAAAGAACCTTTTGATGTTATCTTTATCGACCCTCCAACGTTTTCAAATTCAAAACGTATGGAAGACAGTTTTGATGTACAACGTGATCATATAAGTGTTATTTCTGACGCATTTAAGTCATTGTCTGACAATGGTGAAATTATTTTTACTAATAATAAACGTAATTTCAAAATGGATTTTGAAGCCATAGAAAAGCTAGGCTTATTCGCTAAAAATATTAGTGATATAACGCGTGATAAAGACTTCGAACGTAATAAGCATATTCATAATAGTTGGTTGATTAACCGAAAGATTCAGAAGTAATGGCTGTTAAATTTAATTTATATAGCAGCGAAGGTTGTCACTTGTGTGAACAAGCTTTTAATTTGATTACACAAATTATTAATCAAGAAGAAGTAGATGTTATTGATATTGTTGATAATAACATGAGTGATCAAAACCTTGTTGAGCTCTATGGTGTTCATATACCGGTACTAGAGCGACTAGAAGATAACGCCAAATTATTTTGGCCTTTCGATGTAGAAAAATTTTTAGAGTTCAATAAATAGAGTTTATTAAAAGAATGGAATTAATTCGTATCAGCCAAGGTGAATTAGCTTTTGGCGAAGATAGTATTTTAGATAAAGCAGATTTAACGATTAAAACCAGCGAACGGGTTTGTTTAGTCGGTAAAAATGGTGCGGGTAAGTCATCATTAATGAAAGTATTGATGGGTAAACAAATACTTGATGATGGCAGTATGCTCATTTCTAATAATGTTAAATTAGCGATGTTAGAGCAAGATCCTCCAGAATCATGTGCTATGTCTGTTTTTGATTATGTTGCTCAAGGTGTTGAAGAAAATGCTGAACTGATAAAAAAATATCACGCTTTAATACATCTCATTGGCGAAGACCCTTCCGAGGATAACTTAAATAAGCTTGCTAATGTCCAGCAATTGCTTGATCAGGCGAATGCTTGGCAAGATGAACAACGAATCGACAAAGTTTTAACAACTTTAGCTTTAGATGCTGACAAAATGGTCAGTGATTTATCAGGAGGCTGGTTACGTAAGCTGGCTCTTGCTAAAGCTTTAGTTTGCGAGCCGGATGTTTTATTACTTGATGAGCCAACAAACCATCTTGATATAAGCAGTGTGCTTTGGTTGGAGCAATTTTTAAAAGATTATAAAGGCACTATAATTTTTATTAGTCATGACAGGGCGTTTATTCGAGGTTTATCAACAAGGATTCTTGATTTAGACCGAGGGCAACTTGTTAGCTATCCTGGTAACTATGATCTTTATATAGAACAAAAAGCGCATGATTTAGAAGTTCAAGCAACTCAGAATGCGCTTTTTGATAAACGTTTAGCAGAAGAAGAAGTTTGGATAAGACAAGGCATTAAAGCCAGAAGAACTCGTAATGAAGGCAGAGTTCGTGCTCTTGAAAAATTGAGAGTAGAGCGCCAGCAACGTAGAGATGTTAAAAAACAAGGTGATATTAAAATATCTTCTGGGGATCGTTCAGGTAAATTGGTATTTGAATCTGAGCATTTGGAGATGGCATTTGGTGACAAAGTTATTTTTAAAGATTTAGACCTATTAATTTCTCGAGGAGATCGCCTTGCGTTAATTGGTGCCAATGGCACAGGAAAATCTACGTTAATAAAATTATTGATGGAACAAATCAAGCCAACTGCAGGTAAAATGCGTGTTGGCGTAAATTTAGATATTGCTTATTTTGATCAACACCGAGACGCATTAGATCTTAATATGACCGTTCAAGATACTGTTGCTGAAGGAAAACAAGAAGTCACTGTAAATGGACGAACTCGTCATGTGTTAGGATATTTACAAGATTTTCTTTTTAGTCCTAAGCGAGCTCGAACGCCGGTTAGAGCACTTTCTGGTGGTGAAAAAAATAGATTATTATTAGCTAGACTATTTCTAAGACCGAGTAATTTATTAATTCTAGATGAACCAACCAATGATTTGGACATAGAAACTTTAGAGTTATTGGAAGAAGTCGTTGCAAATTATGCAGGAACAGTTATTTTAGTCAGCCATGATCGAGATTTTGTGAATAATTGTGTAAATACTTGCCTATATTTTGATGGAAGTGGCCAAATAACACAAATTGTTGGTGGTTATGATGATGTTGATTCGTATTTAGCATTTAAAAGTGAACAAAGAAAGAATATGGCCCAAGGGGCAAATAAAACATCGGACAATGCAGTAAATGTAAATTCAGTATCAGAAGCACCTAAGTCAAATAGTGCGGTAAAGAAAAAACTGTCTTTTAAAGATGCGAGAGAATTAGAAGCATTGCCCGAGAAAATTGATGAATTTGAAACATTAATTTCATCATTACAAGAAGAAGTTAATTCGGCTGATTTTTTCAATCAAGATAACGAAATAACTAAAAAAATATTGAACCAGCTTGAAGAAACTGAGTCGAAGCTTGAAGTTGCTTTCGCAAGGTGGCAAGAGTTAGATGAATTATAGCAAGAGATGAGAGTATAGTAGTTAGATGAAAAAATTTGTAAAGTCGATATTAACCCTTGGTATTAGTAGTGCTTTAGCTGTTTCAACAGTACATGCAGCAACCTATCAGATTATTGATAAAGGCGCAGCAGAAAAGCTTAAATACACTTACTCTCAGCAAGAGAATAATGTAGGGGAAATGGCAATATCAGGCACTGATGTTTATAACTTCCCAGTGCAATGGCAATATTTAAATGAAGCTGATTTTGATGCAATAATACGATTAGCATTCACTCAACATGAAAATGTTCACGAACTTGAAGATATTGAAGATGAAGCAGCATTAAGAGCTGGAAATCCAACGGCCAATGATCTCTCATGGACTATTCAATATTTAAAGGCAAAAGGTGGCGATTCATATTACCAAAAGTATGGCGATATCATCGCATTGACTAACTTTGGTGGAGAATCGAAAGAGTTTACCGTCTATGACCAATATTTTGAAGGCACTCAAACCTATACTCGCTCTACTGTAGATTATATCAATGGTATTAGTGATCAGGGTTGGATATATGGTAATGGTTCTGCACCATTTTTACCTATGCCGTTTACTGAAGCTGATGGCGATGAGGTGACTTTTTGGATATCAGAATTCAACACTCGTGGTTTCTTTTCTTCTGATCAAGGTCAAAGCATTATTCCTATTATGCCTCCAGAAAATAGATATGGAGGACAATCGGCTGTTTTAGATATGAATGATAATGGTGTAGCTGTGGGTTATGCTAGTACTGTTATTAATGAAGATGCAGTAGAGTTTATAGAAAATGAAAGTGGTGGCTGTGCTGATCCTGGTAGACTCGAAAATTTACCATTTGAAGCTTGTGTGCAAGCTATTGCTGAAACTATGTATAACACAGAAGCATTTAAGTGGAATTTAGATGCATCTGGAGAGCTATCTAGTGAAGCATTGGGTTATTTAGTAACGCCTCACCCTGATGATCAAAGACAATTTACTAGTGTTGCTCAAGCAATCAATAATCATGGTGTAGCAGTTGGTTATGCCACAGGTTGGGTTGATGAAAACGAAACTGAACCTCGTGTTAATGAGTCAGCAAGTACGTATGCCGTTATTTTTAAAGACGGTACAGTTACTGACTTTACCGAAGATCACGGAAAACAATTTGAGTCACGTGCATATGATATAAGTGATGCTGGTATTGCAGTAGGGCATGTTACTACAATTAGTAATGGCTCATACCGCAAGAAATTCTACTACGTTGATACTAACGCTGAAACTCCTGAAATGATATTACCTAAGGGATATTTTACCGGTTCTGCGAGTACAGCTAGAGCAGTAAATGAGAATGGCTTTGTTGTAGGTGAAGGTGAAGTTGAAACTCACAATGATAGTGCATCAAATCCTCGTAGAACCCATGGTTTTATATTTGATATTAATACTGATAGCTTCACAAATTTAAACGACTTATTACCTTGTTTATCAGAATACACAATCATTGAAGCTCGTGATATTAACGAGAATAATGAAATATCAGCTACAGCAATCGTTAAAGTACAACGCAGAGATTCTAAAGGTGAATTAATGTTTGACTCTAATGGTGACGCTCTTGTTGAAGATGTGGTTCGAGCTGTAAAAATGGCACCTATATCAGGTGAAGTTGAAGACTGTTCCGAAGTTGAAGAAAAAATAGAGCGTCAAGGGGCTGGTTTTGGGTTAACTAGTCTTTTCTCTTTATTATTAGTTGGTTTTGTTAGACGTATATTTTCTAAGAAATAGCTTCTAGTTCGCTCATAAAAAAAGCACCTTTACGGTGCTTTTTTATTATTTAAAACTTAACTAACAGTTTAATTTAGCCGGGGTAGTGATAAATATATCAAATGATAGGGGTTCATTTAATAAAGCTTCATCTACTTTGTATTCTATGAAATTATTATGATTAAAGAAGTCACGTAATTGCGCTCTTTCAGTTGTATCTGTTTGTAATTCCAACTGTTGATAATAATCTTTATCTGCTTGTTCTTCACATTCTTCAGCATCAACAAATAATTTTAAAGGCATCGTCAGGACAGTTATTGATTGTACTTTTGAATAATTTTTAGCTAATTCTTGAAGTAAAAATTTTGCTACGCCTTGATTTCTATAAGTAGGTAAGACACTAATAGCTTCAATCATTATATGAGTTTTAGCTTTTTTTACATCAGCTGTAATATTCAATGAAGAACACACATTTTGAGATAGATTTTGCCCTTTAAAATACAAATTTAGTGGTAGCTCCCAATCTGTAGATTCATCTTCTCCTTCAATCAGTGCATAACTTTTTAATGCATCTCGATGTTTGTTAAGTGTTATAAGCTCTATTTCAGCTTTAGCGATAAGTACTTTATCTTCATTTAATACATTAACCTGTTGTATTAATTGCCAATCAAAAGAGCCTTTTATTTCTGGTTTGTTAAATTCTATTGTAAGCGGCATGTTTTCTCTGTCATTTATTCAATATTACGAAACGTTTAACGCAATAAAGATCGATTAATAATTATTTATATTTTACCATAACTAACTTCCAGCTATGAAAAAATAATAATCAATGCCGGTCGAAATTTTTATCAAAGGTATTAATTAAAGAAATTCATTTTAACGTATTGAATAAAATGGATAGTGATAAGTGAATAGATATGTCTGAAGAAAAATTAATAGTTATTTTGAAAATATCGATCTTTATCGGGCTTTGCTTATTAGGAATAGGTATATATTTGCATAACTTTAGCGATTATATGGCGTCCTTAGGTGTCACTGGAATTGTCATTAGTGCCGCTTTTATTGCATTTGGTCTAATATTTTCCTTACCCACTAAAATGTATTTGACATTTATCCTAGTGAAAAGGGAATCAGAATCAACCAAGTCGAATCAAAATAGAGAGTAAAACAACTGAATATTGTTATTCTAATATCAAAGAAAGTTAGCTATAACCTATAATTCTCTGTAATTTTGCAAATTCCTACTTTCTTTTCAAAGAAAAGCATTATTTTATCTACATAACTTGCTTAATTTTGTGTAAAATCATCTCCTTTTTTATTAATCACTCTCATTAGAGATAAAGTCTACAAAGCCTAAACAAACATCTTTGGGCTTTAGAGTCGCGTTAGAGGAACTCATGAATTTAGACGATATTATTTTGCAGGCAGAACAAGCCATTGCTGCTGCATCAGATCCTACTGAACTTGATCAAGTTCGTGTAAACTTTTTAGGTAAAAAAGGTTTATTTACAGAGCAAATGAAAGGCTTAAGTAAATTACCTAAAGAAGAAAAGCCAAAAGCAGGGCAAGTGATCAACATTGCTAAACAGCAAGTGCAAAAATTATTAACTGAACGTGGTGAGTTATTACGTGCAGAGGTTATCAAGCAAAAATTAGCTGCAGAGTCTATTGATGTGACTTTACCTGGTCGAGGTAATGAGCTTGGTGGTTTACATCCAGTTACACGTACAATAGAAAGAATAGAGAGCTTTTTTGGTGATTTAGGTTTCTCTGTGAAAGAAGGACCAGAAGTTGAAGACGATCATCATAATTTTGATGCGTTGAACATTCCAGCTCATCATCCAGCTAGAGAAGATCATGACACTTTTTACTTTAATCCTAAGTTAGTATTACGTACACAAACTTCATGTGTGCAAATTCGAACAATGGAAAAAGAGCAACCACCATTGAGAATCATTTCTCCGGGTAAGGTTTATCGTAATGATTACGATCAAACACATACGCCAATGTTCCACCAAGTTGAAGGTCTAATGGTTGATAAAGATGTTAGTTTTACTCATCTTAAAGGGATTTTACATGATTTCTTACATCACTTTTTTGAAGAAGATTTAGAAATTAGATTCCGACCTTCTTACTTTCCATTCACTGAACCATCAGCTGAAGTTGACGTTATGGGAAAAAATGGTAAGTGGTTAGAAGTCTTAGGTTGCGGCATGGTTCATCCTAATGTATTGAAATCTGTAGGTATTGATCCTGAAGTCTATACTGGGTTTGCTTTTGGCATGGGCGTTGAACGTTTGACAATGCTTCGCTATGGCGTAAATGATTTACGCTCATTCTTCGAAAACGATCTTCGCTTCTTAAAACAGTTCAAGTAGGAAACTCATAATGAAATTTAGTGAATCATGGTTACGTGAGTGGGTAAATCCTGCTATTTCTTCTGATGAGTTATCTCATCAAATTACTATGGCTGGCCTTGAAGTAGATGCTGTAGAACCTGTTGCAGGTGAATTTACGGGTGTATTAATTGGTGAAGTGGTTGAATGTGGCCCACACCCAGATGCTGATAAATTACAAGTTACAAAAATAAACTTAGGTGAAAACTTTAACGACGGTGAACTCGTTGATATTGTTTGTGGCGCTAAAAATTGCCGTTTAGGCTTAAAAGTTGCTGTTGCAACAGTTGGTGCTGTCTTACCGGGTGACTTTAAAATTAAGAAAGCTAAATTACGTGGTGTACCTTCGCACGGCATGTTATGTAGTGAATCTGAAATTGGCCTAGCAGAAAGTGCCGATGGCATAATGGAATTAGCTCAAGATGCCCCATTAGGTATGTGTGTTCGTGAATATTTAGATCTTGATGATGTAACTATTGATGTTGATTTAACCGCAAACAGAGGTGATTGTTTAGGCCTTAAAGGCTTGGCTCGCGAAGTAGGTGTGTTAAATAGCTTAGCAGTTGTCGAACCTGAAATTAGTGCTGTAGCTGCTAGTATTGATGAAACACTAGAAATTACTTTATCAGCACCTAAAGCTTGTCCTCGTTACTTAGGCCGAGTTATTAAAAATATTGATGTAAATGCACAAACGCCATTATGGATGGTTGAGAAACTTCGCCGTTGTGGTACGCGTTCGATTGATCCCGTTGTTGATGTAACTAACTATGTGTTGCTTGAGCAAGGTCATCCAATGCATGCTTTCGATTTGGCTAAAATTGATGGCGGTATTAATGTTCGTTTTGCTAATGAGAACGAAACATTAGTTTTATTAGATGGTAACGAAGTTACGCTTTCAACCGAAACATTAGTGATAGCTGATGGTGATACAAAAGGTAACGGTAAAGCGCTGGCAATGGCTGGCATATTTGGTGGCCAAGAATCAGGTGTTAGTACTGATGGTGAAAACCCAAGTAAAGACATCTTTTTGGAAAGTGCTTTCTTTGCACCTTTAGCTATTTTAGGTAAAGCTCGTCAATACGGATTACATACAGACTCTTCACATCGTTATGAACGAGGCATAGATCCTGAGCTTCAACGTAATGCTATGGAGCGTGCTACACAGCTATTATTAGATATCGTTGGTGGAGAAGCTGGCCCAATCGTTGAAGCAGTCAGTGAAGATGATTTACCAAAAGCTAAAACAGTATCGTTACGCAGACAAAAGCTTGATGCACGTATAGGTCATCATATTGTCGATGAAAAAGTGAATGAAATTCTAAGCCGTTTAGGTTTTGAAATAAACTTTGAGAATGATACTTGGACGGTTGTTGTTCCAGCTTATCGCTTTGATATTTCAATTGAAGTTGATTTAATTGAAGAAGTTGCTCGTATTTTTGGTTATAACAATATTCCTAATGTCTCACCAAAAGCAACATTAACAATGCGTGAGAAGAAAGAGAAAGATTTACCACTTAATCGTTTTAGAACTACCTTAGTTAATCGTGGTTACCAAGAAGCAATAACTTATAGTTTTGTTGACCCTAAAGTTCAAAGCTTAATTCATCCAAATCAAGAAGTGATGACATTACCTCATCCTATTTCAAGTGAAATGTCAGTGATGCGTTTAAGTTTGTGGACAGGACTATTACAATCTGTAGTTTATAATCAAAATCGTCAACAAAACAGAATTCGCTTATTTGAAACAGGATTACGTTTTATTCCTGATGAAAAAGCTGAAAATGGTGTACGTCAACAAGCAATGCTTTCAGGTGTGATCACAGGTCAAACAAATGAAGAACATTGGAGCATGGAAAAAGCAGCCACAGATTTTTATGATATAAAGTCTGATGTTGAAGCGTTACTTGAAATAACAGCTAATCCATCTTCATATGAATTTTCTAAGGCCGAAATTGATGCACTTCATCCTGGTCAAACAGCAGCTATTTATCGAAATGATCAATTAGTTGGTCATGTTGGCACCTTACACCCTGAATTAGAAAGGAAATTAGGGTTAAACGGACGCACATTAATTTTTGAGCTGTTATTGTCTGAAATTTCTACACAAAACATCCCTGAAGCAGGCGAAGTATCTCGCTTTCCAGCAAATAGACGTGACATTGCTGTTATTGTTAAAGAAGATGTTGATGCAAAAAAAGTGTTACAACTCATTGAAAATGTTGGCGGAAATTATTTAGTTGATCTAAACTTGTTCGATGTATACCAAGGTAATGGTATTGAAGCAGGTTTTAAAAGCTTAGCAATTGCCATGGTATTACAAGATCATGAAAAGACTCTTGAAGACAAAGATATCAATGATGTCGTTAACCGGGTGGTCGATACATTAAAAGATGAACTAAATGCATCACTGAGGGATTAAGCAATGGCGCTAACCAAAGCAGAAGTAGCAGAACATTTATTTGAAAAAGTTGGGCTGAGTAAGCGCGACGCAAAAGAAATGGTTGAAGTATTTTTCGAAGAAGTTCGAGAAACTCTTGAAGCAGGAGAGCAAGTTAAGCTTTCTGGTTTCGGAAACTTCGATCTTCGCGTTAAGAGTGAGCGCCCAGGGCGTAATCCTAAAACTGGTGAAGATATTCCTATTTCCGCGCGTAAAGTCGTAACATTCAGACCAGGTCAAAAATTAAAAAGCCGTGTTGAAGATGGTAACGGTTAAATAATAATTTACTTAAGTTTGAAAATTAAAGGTTACAATGAAAATTGTAGCCTTTTTTATTGCCTGAACTAGTAAGATTGTTCTTTCTTGTTTTTAAATATGCGTTTATAGCAGCTCTTACAAAAAAAGTTAGATAACACAAAAAGTGAAGCAATAATAAAGCCTGTTGATACAGCACTCACACTTAACGGGATAGCAAGAGTATAAAATTCAGTTGTTTTAATGAAAATTTGACTATCAAGGTTAGTTAGAAAGTAGAAAACCTTGTTTAAGTAATCGGGTGTGTTCATTAATGTTAAATGGTTTTCTAAATATGCAGTGCGCTGTAGTAGATGCTCAATGACAGTAGCACTATCAATAATGATAGGATCTGAATTTGTCTTATATTGCTTTACCAATAAAGATATATTGCCCTCGAAATATTGATCTGCGAGTGATTGAAATTGTAATAATTGTGCTTTTGATTCTTCTAAATGACCTGATAGCCTTTGGATGTATTGATTAATAAATTCAGGAAACTGAACCCCTATAATAAACATCAAGGTAAAAAGGCAACGATCAATTAGTGTGTTAATTAATGTAAACATATCAAGCTTAAACATTTATATAGATGGTTCAAATTAACACACAATAATAATAACGTCATGTCTTGTATTCAGTTGTAATGTTTTAATAAACTCGTTAAAGTTTCACCCTCGCTATTTATCTTTTCAGGCTTTTTCATACATGCGCCGCTCTCTTCATTCTGATCTAGAAGTTACCACCTTTAATTGGCACGTTGTCAAAATGTTAGTGCCATATTTATTAGAATTTAAGGCACGAATCGCATTTGCTTTCTTATGTTTAATTTTGACAAAAATTGCCAGTGTATATTTGCCTTTTATATTAAAAGATATAGTTGATATTTTAGATACTCAACAAGAAAATCGAATATACCTTGTTCCATTTGCTCTAGTCGCTGCATATGGTGTTGTACGATTAGCTATTGTATTGTTTGCAGAAATACGGGATACCTTGTTCGGCAGAGTAACAGAGCGCGCTATCAGACGTATTGGCTTAAAAGTATTTAGACATTTACATCAACTAGATCTAGATTTTCATCTTAATCGACAAACAGGCGGTTTATCTCGAGATATAGATCGAGGAACCTCTGGTATTAATTTTTTGATGCGATTTATGGTGTTTAGTGTTGTACCAACTTTGATAGAAATTATCATGGTTGTTAGTATTTTATTTGTTAATTACGGTATTTGGTTTGCAGTTATTACCATTGCATCCATAGTTTCATATGTACTTTATTCTGTTTATGCAACTAACTGGCGTACCAAATATATCCGCGCAGCTAATAAAGCTGACTCTTCAAGTAATACGCGTGCTATTGATAGCTTATTGAACTACGAGACAGTGAAATATTTTACCAATGAAGAATATGAAGCACAGGCTTATGACCAGCAGTTAGCAACATGGGAAAAAGCGAAAATGCAAAATCGTTTGTCGTTGTTTGCATTAAATGGCGGTCAAGCGGTAATTATTTCATTATCAATGACTGCAATGCTTGCACTTGCCGCTTACCAAGTTACTCATGATAAAATGACGTTAGGGGATTTTGTGCTGATTAATGCTTTTATGATGCAGCTATTCATTCCATTGGGATTTTTAGGCTTTGTTTATCGTGAAATTAAAGGTTCACTGGCTAATATTGAACAAATGTTTGCCTTGATGTCAAAACAGGCAAAAATTGAAGATGTTGAAGGTGCTAAAGAATTACACTTATCATATGGTGATATTAGTTTTGATAATATCCACTTTGCTTATCAGAAAGAACGCCCCATCATTAAGGATTTAAGTTTTAAAGTCCCAGCAGGACATAAAGTTGCTGTAGTCGGAGAGAGTGGCTCAGGTAAATCGACATTAGTTAAATTACTGTTTAGGTTTTACGATACACAGCAAGGTTCAATTTCAATCGATAATCAGAATATTAATCGTGTTACCCAGCACTCCTTAAGGCTCAATATAGGTATCGTGCCTCAAGATACCGTGCTTTTTAATGAATCTTTGTATGAAAATATTCGCTATGGCAATACCAACGCCACTGATACAGAAGTTAAAAATGCGATTGAATTAGCGCATTTGTCGGATTTTGTAGACTCTTTACCAAAAGGCGTTGAAACAGTAGTTGGTGAAAGAGGGTTAAAATTATCTGGTGGTGAAAAACAACGTGTTGCCATTGCTAGAACTATATTAAAAAATCCTGCTATTTTAGTTTTTGATGAAGCAACATCATCGTTAGATAGTCATTCTGAACAAGCTATATTAACCGCAATAAAAGAAGTTGCTCAAAACCATACCAGCTTAGTGATTGCTCATCGACTATCAACAATTATAGATGCAGATAGTATTATTGTGATGCATAAAGGAGAGTTAGTAGAACAAGGTGATCATCAAACATTACTTGCCAATGAAAGCCATTATTATCGTATGTGGATGTTACAACAAAATACAATCAGCTAATGCTAAAAGTAATTAAATGAGATTAGGAAAACAGATGCAAAACTCAAGTCATCCGGCAATTTCAAAAACTAAACAATGGTTAGAGCAAGTAATTATTGGGTTAAATTTTTGCCCATTTGCCAAAAAAGAATTGGTAAATAACACGATTCAATATCATGTTTGTCCACAAGTTAGAATTGAAAAAGCGTTAGAAGAATTTGCTCAACAATGTGAGTATCTAGAAAAACACCCTGAAGTTGAAACAACACTTTTTATTTGTAGCTTAGGTTTTCGCGATTTTGAAACTTACTTAGACCTTGTTGATTATGCCAATGACCTACTAATCGACTTGGGGTATGAAGGCATATTCCAAATTGCTAGTTTTCATCCTGACTATATTTTTGAAGGAGAAGATGTTGATGACGCTTCAAATTATACTAACCGTTCGCCTTTGCCTACTTTACATTTGATCAGGGAAGAAAGTATGGCGAGAGTACTTGCTGTTTATGATAAACCTGAACAAATTCCAGAAAACAATATTGCGCTTTCAAGAGAAAAAGGAAGTAAATTCTTCCAGCAAATACTTAAACAAATACATCGCAGATAGCTCTTGAATAAATTTGGCATGATAAAGTTATCAAATTTAATCTCCAATCGTTGATTTCTATTCTGTATAATACGAAATTATAGTTTTATAAAAACTTATTGATTAAATACAAACAATATAGGGTTAATTGTGGAAGAACGTTCAGTTTTACAAGTAGGTGGTAGTTTAGATAAAGCTGTCAAAGGTGAATATAACATTGATGTTAAAGCTGTACTAAAAGAGGCTTGGACAAATACTAGCAAATCTCGAATTTCGATGAATGTTGGATTACTTTTCACAATTTCAATTGGTGTAGTTATTACCCTGATAGTTAGTTCATACCTAGGTGGGATTGAAGTTGTTTTTCAAGACCAGCAGAGCAGCGCTTTGCTCAATATACTCGTTACCTTAGTTGTTTACCCTTTTTTAGTTGGTGTTGAAATGATGGGAATCTTTCATGCTGTAGGGCTTAAAACGAATGCTAAGCTGGTTTTCGCCTTTCTAAAGCGTGGTAGTTGGGTCGCCATCAGTGCTCTATTAACTTCAACACTTGTTACTATGGGAATTACCTTATTTGTAGTGCCAGGCATTTATTTAGCGGTTGCTTTATCACTTGTTTTACCGTTAGTGGTTGAAAAGCGACTTTCACCATTAAAAGCCATTACTTTGTCGTTACAAGCAACTCGTTTTCAGTGGTTTAAACTGTTTAATATCTATCTTGTTCTATTCTTTTTACTTATTGCTACCTCCTTACCACTCGTTATTTTGGCAAATACGAGTGCTTCTTTAATTGGTGGGGTAATGACAATGTTTGCGTTAACTTATTTGGCGCCTCTTTTTTATAATGTTAAAGGTATTTTGTATCGAGAAATTTTTGGCATGCAACTCAGTATTGCTAAGGGTAGTGAAGCAACTATTGATAGCACTTTTTCAGCTTAAATTATTGAAAACTAAGTTATCGACAATCATAAAGGAATATATAAAAGTGGTATCAATTGCATGAATAGAATGCTGATGAAAAAAGGGAGTATCCTAAAGTCTGTATTTGGGGTCGTTTTTATTTATATGCTTGTGAAACCTCTCGTGGATCAGGATAAATACTCAGCTGTTACACCTGATGAAGATAAAAGTATTGGACTTGATGATAAAGATCTCATTGAACAGCCTTTGCATGATGTGATTTTGCCTAGATTTTCTGAAATTACAGATGTAAAACAAAAGAAAACACAGTTTTTTAATTTTTTACGCCCTGCAATACAAAAAGAGAATGCCAGAATTGCCCAGTTACGTGAAGATATAGAAAGCCTTTCATTGAAATTTGACCAAACTCGAACATTATCTACAGCTGAAACTAAATTGATTAATCATTTAATTAAGCAATATAAAATTAAAAATATATCTACAAATGAAGAAAAATTAGCAGCCCTATTAAATAGGATTGATATTGTGCCAACTCCTTTAGTCTTGGTTCAAGCGGCAAATGAATCAGCTTGGGGAACCTCTAGATTTGCTCGAATTGGACTAAATTTCTTTGGTATTTGGTGTTTTAAAGAAGGGTGTGGAATGGTACCCAAAGGTAGAGATGTTGGACTTCGTCATGAAGTCGCCGCTTTTAGTAGTGTTGAAAATTCAGTTAAACATTATCTACATAATATTAATACTAACCATGCTTATCATGTTTTTAGAATCATTAGAGAACAACTGCATGAACAAAACCAGCCTTTAACTGCTGAAATCCTTGCTACAGGGCTATTACCATATTCCGAACGTGGCACTGATTATGTGTTAGAAATATCTGAAATGATCAGGCATAACCAGAAATACTTTCAGTAGAGTATTTCTGGTTACTTACTCATTAAATTGGTCTACAAATGTATTTTAATTAAAGCACTGATCACACTTTCATCATCTAAACCATTGATACCAAATTTGTTATGCCAAAAAGAATATTCAACACCTAACTCTAAAAACTTATCTTTACCAAAATGATGACCTAAATCCCATTTTAATTGAGGATTAAAATGAAAGTCAGCAGTATGATCATCAGCCGCAGACGCCCAATCAAAGAAACCATCAAACGTAAATTTCTGTTTGCCAATTGTAAAAGGTAGCCCCCAAGAAACGGTTAGTTGTACATCATTATCTACTTTGTCATTGGTTGCATAATATATATTTGTATTTACAAAACTAAATTTTGGTAACTTCCAAGAGGCACCAATACCTAATAAATAATTGTTGAATCCGAAACCACTGCCATTATTTGTGCCTGTGGAGTGTTCATAAGTAGAGGCAATATAAATATCTTTTAGGTAATCACCTGCAATAGGTTGCCCTTGTAAATAACTAAAACTTAATCGAGCTGAAACTTCACCATAAGTTTCCTTTCTTTCACCATGATTGATATCTGCGGAAGCTGTTGTTCTATCGGCAAAAAAGAAAACATCCCCCCAATTATGCCCTGAAGCATGTTCAAATGTAATAACGTTAATATTGTCATTTGTGATTAATTGAAAGTCACTAGTATTTTTTAAGTAACTTAAACTGTTATCACTCCATAGCGTTTCGGCATGTAAAGATAAGTTAGTTAACGTACAGATAATGAAAGCTGCTTGAGTTAAAAACCGTGAAAGACTTGTTTGTTTTATTTGCATCATCACTTTGCTCGAAGTATTAATTTATTTAGGAAATATAGAAAAGTTATTATTAACTTATTGATTTAAGGATAGCTTATCTTTTAGCACTCGTTAAAAATGTTTAAGTTGTTTGATTAACAGAATAAATTTTACAAAGAATTATTCGTTTCAAGAATGCATTATTCTTGAAACGAAAAAATCTATTTATTTGTTTTTAGCCGAAAAATACAAACTTAACTAAAAATAAGAGTGCTAACAAAGTCACACTCAAGTTCAGTTCTTTGGTATGGCCGCTAAATAGGCGTACTGCAACATAGCTAATAAAGCCAAAGGCAATACCATGAGCAATTGAAAAAGTTAAAGGCATAGTAATACATATTATTGCAACCGGAACAGCATCAGATAATTTGTCCCATTTTACGTTTACAAGGCCAGCTAACATTAGTACGGCAACATAAAATAATGGACCCGCTGTCGCGTAAGCTGGAACCATTGCGGCTAATGGTGCAAAAAATAATGCCATTAAAAAGAGAACGCCAACCGTTACAGCGGTTAAACCAGTGCGTCCTCCAGCGGCAACACCTGCTGTACTTTCAACATAACTTGTCGTTGTTGATGTTCCTAACATGCTTCCTGCTACGGTTGCTGTTGAATCTGCTAATAATGCTTTGCCTAACCTTGGGAAATTACCTTTATCATCTAATAAGTTCCCACGTTGTGCTACAGCGATTAAGGTCCCTGAAGTGTCAAATAAATCAACAAATAAAAATGCAAATATAACACTTAACATACCTACCTCTAAAGCACCTGCAATATCGAGTTGCATTAATGTAGGAGCGATAGATGGGGGCATTGACATAATTCCAGAATAACTAACTTTGTCAAAAACTATACTCAGTGCAGTTATGAGTAGGATAGAAATCATCACAGCACCATTAATGTTTCTATTAACAAGCCCAACGATAATAAAAAGACCGATTGCAGCCATTAAGGCAGAAAATGATGTGATATCACCTAATGTTAATAATGTTGCCGGACTATCAACGACAATTCCTGCGTTTTTTAATGCAATAAACGCAAGAAACAATCCAATACCGGCAGCAATTCCATAGCGTAATGAATGAGGAATTGCATTAATAATCCATTCTCGAATGTTAAACAAACTTAGAACGATAAAAACACAACCTGAAATAAAGACACCACCTAAGGCAATTTGCCATGTGTATCCCATCTCTAAAACAACGGTATAAGTAAAAAATGCATTCAAGCCCATTCCTGGTGCTAGAGCAATAGGATAATTTGCTAAAAATCCCATAACAAAACAGCCGATAGCTGCGGCAATGCATGTAGCAACGAATATTGCGCCATGATCCATACCACTGTCAGCTAACATTGCTGGGTTTACAAAAATAATGTAAGCCATGGTTAAGAACGTGGTGATACCAGCAACAACCTCTTGTTTAACCGTTGTTTTGTGTTCTTTTAGTAAAAATGTTTTTTCGAACATAAATATCTACCTTTTGTTCAATTAAATACTATTTAACTTCAATGATCTTTAATGTGTTTTCTTTTGCTTGTTTTAACGATACTGAATCATTAGCTGAAGGTGAATAATTTTCTAATTCTTGATCGAAGGCTGTGTCGCCGCCATTGATAATGCCTGATTTTGCATTAATGGATTTAAAATCAAATAAATCACCGTCACACATATGAGATGGCACGATGTTTTGCATAGCCGTAAACATTGATTCAATTCTTCCTGGAAAATTAACACTCCAATCATTCAACATTTTCTTGATATTTTGTCTTTGCATATTTGGCTGCGAACCACAAAGATTACAAGGAATAATCGGGAACTGCTTTAATTGAGCATATTGGATAAGTTCACTTTCTTTACAAAATGCTAAAGGACGGATCACAACATGTTCGCCATTATCAGATACTAGCTTTGCGGGCATTGCTTTTAGTTTTCCACCATAAAACATATTAAGCATCATGGTTTCTATCATGTCATCTCGGTGATGTCCTAGGGCTATTTTTGTTGCACCTAAAGCTTTTGCGGCTTTATACAATAAAGCACGGCGTAACCTTGAACACAGGCTACAGGTTGTTTTACCTTCAGGTATTTTATCCTTAACAATGGCATAGGTATCTTCTTCAACTATTTTATATTCAACACCAAGTGACTCTAAATAATTAGGTAGAATTTCTTCAGGAAAACCTGGCTGTTTTTGATCTAAATTTACTGCGATCAAATCAAAATTAATGGGTGCAGACTGTTTTAATAGCATCAAAATTGATAAAAGCGCATAACTGTCTTTACCACCAGACAAACACACCATGATGCGATCACCGTCTTCAATCATATTATATTGCGCGATAGCTTGGCCGACATGTCGGCGTAAACGCTTTTCTAGCTTGCTTAATTGACTCTTTTGTTGTGGAGATAAAGATGTTGGTGTGGAAAGCGTTAAAGGCATATTTTTACTCAGATAATAGTTACACGTCTTTTGAACTCTAAAAGTTCGGCGCGTATTATAACCAAGAAGGCGAAAAATCTACATTGTTTTAATTCAGACAAATGTTTCTTGAATTATTAACAGTTAAACGTGATTATTGAGCTTATCAATAACAGATAATGGTTTGAATTTTAATGTTAGCTAAAATAAATATATTAGTTATTTTTTCTATAGTTTGCGGCCATAGCTTCGCTCATGATGTAAAAGTTGTGAATCAAAATATTGATAACAATATTGAAATTCATCACGATCTTTCTCAAAACTCCTCTGATTATATTAAATATTTAGGAAATGAAGCGCTTTTTATAAAAGTGGGTGACAGTAAAGTATTGTTTGATCCCTTTTTTCATCAAAACTTAGGAATCTATCAACTTGTTCCTGAGACGATAAAGCAAAATATATTTAACGGTGAAGCGCCATATTCTAATATCAATGCAATCTTTATTAGTCACGCTCATCGAGATCACTTTGCAGTAGATGAACTGGTTAAATATTTATTAAAATTTAAACAAGTGAAGTTAGTTGCATCCAAACAAGCTATCGATAAAGTCCGTGATTATTTAAAGCCCATTGATGAGTCAATAAAAAAAGAAAGGTTAATTGCCATTGATTTAGCTTTTGGTGATCTTCCTTGGCAGTATTCAGTGGGTGAATTAACAATTGATGCTGTGAGGATACCGCATGCGGGCTGGCCCAGTCGTGCTGAAGTTGAAAATTTAATCTTTAGAGTTTCAATAAATGATTCAGTAACTATTATGCATATGGGAGATGCTGATCCCGATGATAATCATTACCTTCCTTATAAATCATTTTGGCAAAAAAAAGTAACAGATTATAACTTTCCACCATACTGGTTTTTCTTTTCTGCGGAAGGGAAGGATATTCTCGATAATATTATTGCCGCTAAACATAATGTAGGTATTCATGTACCGATGAAATTGCCAAAGCAATTAGTTGACTCAGGTCGCGATTATTTTTCAAAACCTGAACAAACAAAGCAAATAACAAAGGATAGTAAGTAAATAACTCTAGTACATTTATTGGCGTTTATACGGCGGTAAAGCATTGAGTAAATCTTTACCGTATCGTTTAGTGTTCAATCTTTTATCCATTATGGTGATTAAGCC
>JAGSHH010000157.1 GCA_023954655.1 Colwelliaceae bacterium | reverse complement strand
GATTCATAACCAAGTAACTTGGCAATAGAGCTAATACTATCATCAAGTGATAAATGCTTTATCGCTATTTGTACATTCAAACGTTGGCGCCATTCACTATAAGTAATTTGAGTTTCTTTTCTAAATAACCGACTAAGGGTTCGTGGAGATGCATTGACAAACTTTCCCCAAAAATTTAAGTCACTTTTGAGGGAAGGGTGTTTAAGAAGGCGCTCAGTAATGTCTGTTAACCTTTTATCTTTAGGGTAAGGCAGAAAAGTATCAAGTGTGTCTGCAATTGCTAATTTATCTCGTATTAACCGTAACAGCCTACCTTCAGTTGAGTCCCATAGGTAATTTGTGGGTATACTTTCACTCTCAACAATTAATGTGTTTAGAAATCGATTAATGCCAATAACTTGTGGTGCCATAGACAATTTAGAAGCTTGATCTGAATTAAAATAGAGTATGCTCAGTTTTACAGCCGTTTTAGCCAAAATTTCATGAAGGTGATCGGCGGGTATAATGATACCTTGTTGAGGTGGAATAAAAAATCGGCCGTGTTCAGTAATAACAGCTAATACTCCAGTGTGAACATAAATGCATTGAGTTTGTTGATGACTATATTGGCTCAACCCCGCTAGAACTGGGATGTTGCGATGCAATAATGAAATAGGCTGAGGTATTAGTTGAAGGTCGTTATCTGTCATTATATCTACAGTTATTGTAAATTTTTATAAACCATGACATTGAGTGTTGATTAAGTTAGTAAATTTTTCAAGTTTTCGAAAGAAAAATCAACGCTCTTTAATATTATTCAGAAAATAATTGTATTCAATAGACAATACTAATTAAACTTACACTTTAAATAATAATATACAAAATAAAATAACTCATAGGATTATAAATGAGACAATTAATTGCACTCTCTTTATCTCTTTGCTCATTATTAGCAAGCCCTTTGGTGATAGCTGATGGCGAAACTATTTATCAAGTATCGTTTGATAACGCTGTTCACCATGAAGCACAAATTTCAGCAACTTTTACTGGTATTGATAATCAGGTTTTAGAAGTACAAATGAGTCGTGCTTCGCCAGGTCGCTATGCAATGCATGAGTTTATTAAAAATGTTTATAATGTCAGTGCAGTAAATAGCGTTGGCCAACCATTAGAAATTACTCGACCAAACCCCTACCAATGGCATATTGAAGGTCATGATGGAGAAGTTACCCTTTCTTATACATTATTTGGTGACCGAGCTGACGGTACATATAGCCAAATTGATCGTACACATGCTCATTTAAATATGCCGGCAACATTTGCCTGGGCAACGAATCACGAAGATAGAGCAATTAACATTGATTTTCGTCCGTTTAATCCTCGTTGGAAAGTTGCTACACAATTGGTTAAAGGTAGTGGAAAATATTCATTCACAGCCCCTAACTTACAATATTTTTTAGATAGCCCTACAGAGTTAAGTGATCATCAAATTCACTCATGGCAGGTTGAATCAAATGGAAAAACCCAAACGATAAAATTAGCTGTTCATCATGATGGTATTGAGGATGATCTTCTTAAATATACGGAAAAAGCAAAAGCGGTTGTTGCTGAGCAAATAAAAGTGTTTGGTGAATTACCTACTTTTGATTATGGTGAGTATACGTTTATTGCATGTTATTTGCCTCACGTTAGTGGTGATGGTATGGAGCATCGCAATTCAACCATTTTAACTAATACATCATCATTAGATGAAGCTGAATATAGTCAATTAGGAACGTTGTCACACGAATTTTTTCATGCATGGAATGTTGAACGTATTCGTCCTAAGGAATTAGAGCCATTTAAATATATTGACGCGAATATGACTCCAAGTTTATGGCTTGCTGAAGGTTTTACGACTTATTACGGTGATCTCATTTTAAAGAGAACTAATGAATGGGATGAAGATAAATACCTAGATAAAGTAGCGAGTATTGTGAATCAAGCCTATAACATGCGTGGACGTTTATATTTTACGCCTGAAGGTGCTAGTCAGCTAGCGACATTTACCGATGCTGGCGTTTCAAAAGATAGAACGAATTATCATAATATCTTTTTTAGTTATTACACTTATGGTCGAGCAATGGGTTTGGCGCTTGATTTATCTATTCGAGCACAATTTCCAGGTAAATCTTTAGATGATTATATGCGTCAACTTTGGATTGATTTTGGTCAAACAGAAACGCCTTATTCTCGGGATGATGCCAGAACTACACTGGTGAAAGTGACAGGCGATCAATTATTTGCCGATAAATTTTTTGCTGAGCATATTCATGGTCAAACTAAGCCAGATTATGCTGCATTATTGGCACCAGCAGGTTTAAAATTAGAACAAAAAGACAATGAAAGTGCATTTCTTGGTAAAGTGAATTTTTATTTCCATGGTGATGACGCCATTGTTGATAATACGATCTTAGTTGATAGTCCGTTATATCGAGCAGGTGTAGAGCGCGGTGATCAAATTGTTAAATTAGGCCGAAGAACTATTCGTAATGATAAATTGTGGGATAAAGCTTTAGAACAATTTGAGCCGGGTGATGTAACTACAATTGAGTATATTCAGCGTGGTGAAACGGTTAAAAAGCAAATTGCTTTTATTAGTGATCCAACCTTAAAAATAAATAAATTAAATAATGAAAATTTCACTGATGAACATCAACAATTTCTAATTAATTGGCTCGGGAAAAATGCAGATAAAACAGATGAAAAAGAGGTGGAACCAACGGTGAAACCAATGACTCGTTTGGAAAACTAAACATTTTTTATTATTGAATAGAAGCGTGAGTCATTAACTTTAATCGGTTAAGCTCACGTCAATAATTAGTTTTTGTAATAAGGATTTTTTGCGTTGTACACCTCAAAAAAAATTGAAGAATTAACGTCTGATCTTCGACAGTCTTTAGGGGATAATATCCCCTGGCAGTACGAAGAGAAAATGGGTGTTATGCTCAGTGAATTTGCACAAAATAAGTCAGATGTTGTATTAGAAAAATTGCGCACAGTATTAACAGATGAATGGCATGATAAAACGGCAAAAAAATTACCTAAATCAATAAAAGAACAGTTAGGCGATTTGGCTAAATTGAGTAAAAATCAAAAAATATTAGCGATACCGGCCAACGATCATTCCCCTACTATAATTGCACTTTGGTGGCCTTGGGGGCATGGTGGCACTTATTCATTAAGAATAAAAATACTAGAACACAGCTATGAGAATATTCCTGATCAAAAAGGCTCAACAGGAATATTCTCATTTTTTAAAGGTTTATTCGCTACCTCGTAGACTATGAATGGCTGGATTATTGATATATTGACGTAGAGGAAGGTAACAAGCTAAAAATGAGACTAAAGATATCAACCCTAATGTTATTATAAAAAGAGGAATTAGCTGACTTGAAATATAGCTTGATAGTTCATCACTAAAGCCTATGTATAGTCCAAGTAATATTAATGTGCTTAATAAAACTCCAATAACTAAAGCTGTTGAATTATCTTTAATAATCATTTGAATTATATCCTTACGTTTTGCACCAATAGCCAAATGAGTACCGATTTCAAAGCGGCGCATTTGGCTAGAATATTTTAAAATACCGTAAAGGCCTAAACCACTGAGTAAAAAAGTAATAATGGTTAATGTAATTGTCGTAATCGCAGTAGTGATTGCACTAAATAAACGTCTGTTTTTATACTCAGTTAACGATGAAAAGCTAAATAAACTAAAGTTTTTATTTACTGTTTTTAGGATTGGTATTAACTCTTCTCTAGAGAGTGATTGACCATCATGCAGTTTGATTAAAAGCATATTTCTAGTAAGGCTGGCAGGGTAATAAAAACGTGGTGTTACTGTAACTCTCCCAGGTATATTAATTGCTTTTACAACGCCTATAACACGAGAACCATTATTAAAACGTATTCCTATTGCACTACCATTAGGCGCTAATTTTTTAGCGAAAACATCATTGATGATAGTGACTAGTTCTCGATCCTTAATGTCAGCATCTGAAAAGCTATCACCTTCGATAATTTTTTGGTTAATAAGGGAAAAGTAATGATTATCTACATCTTTTCCAGAAATTGAAAACCGTTTGTTGTCTGCTTCAGTTGTTAAGGCGAAAGTGCCAAATCCAGAAGGCCTCATTGATTGGCTTATACCTGAAATTTTTGGTAATTCAAGTAGTGCTTTTTTCAATTCAGAAATAGGCTCAGCCTGCAATGAACGTTCAATATTTGGTAATGCTAAAACAGCTGAATATATGCCGTTAGTTTCATATCCCAATTTTTGTTCAACTAATTTTATAGCATCTTTATAGAGGACAATATTTATAAAAATTAATACGGTCGCCACAGTTATTTGACTAATGATTAATATATTTCTCATGCTTTTTGAAACTTGTACACCATTACCTTTCCCGCTCGACTGTAAAGTAGAATTTAGTACTCGATAATTAATCATTTTTAGACAAACATAAGAAAATACGAATGTTAATAACAATAAAATAGTAATTGAAGAAAACACTGAAAAGTAATTTAAAGTCAATTCGTTAATCCGAGGAAGATAATCGCTCAAAAAGTGATGTAATGCTGAAAATCCAATATAGGCAATAAGTTGCGCGATGATAATAGACACAAACATTAGAAGACAAGCTTCGGAGAATATTCCACTAAATAGTTGTTTTCTTGAAGCTCCTATCGCGGCGCAAATTGCTAATTGTTTTTGACGTTCTGCTGTTCGAGAAATAAACAAATTGGCAATATTTGTACTCGCTATAACCACTAAACCTAAAGTACCAATTAGTAATAAAATAACACTTTTTTCGCCATCAGAAATAATATATGACTTTAATGGCTCGGTATTAATATTAATACTCCAACCTTTGAAAAAATTATGATCACTTACCTGTACTTGCCAGTTGTCATTAATAAGATTGGTTAATATCTGATCTCTTTGTTGAGCTGATTGATTGTTAACTAGGTTTGCTTTAAGTTTGCCAACAAACATTAAGCCACCATCATCATTTCCCCAAGCTTTTCTATCTCGATCACTGACGGTATTAAAGTCCCAAGGAATATATATTTTTGTCCTAAAGCTAGGGCCTGCAATGGGAAGTTCGACATTATCTTTTGATAAAACTCCAACTATTTGAAAACTTATTCCGCTAAAAGATACTTTTTTATCCAGAATATTTTTATCACCATCATATTCTGTTTGCCACATTTCGTAGCTTATCAAAGCCACAGGGTTATAACTGTTTAGCTTTTCAGTATTGGTAAATGTTCTACCTACCGCCATTTTTGTTGCTAACATTTCAAACCATTGTGGTGTTACAAACGATACTTCTGCCATAGGTTCTGAGGGAAGTGACGTAATAACGGCTCCATCAAAATACAATAATGCGCTTTTTTCAAATATTGTTTGGTTTTTATAAAGGTGCATTAAGTTTGGATAAGTAAATGCACTTCCATCAACATCACCATGATTAACAAGCTGATGTTCAATATTATAGAGCCTCTCTTGATCAGGATATGGTAATGGTTTTATTAGCATTACATAAGCAAGAGTTAAAATACAAAGCAAAGCGCCTAAAGTAACTCCCATGGTAGAGACAACACTAAAAACGAAACCTGGTTGTTGTTTAAGACTTATATAAGCTTGTTTAATTTGATAAATAGCTAAATTTGAAAATATTTTCATTTGATTCTTCTTCTATATCTATTTACAGGCTATCTAATTATTTTGGCTGAAGGTGCTTGTAAAATAGTGCCATCAAGAAGTTGTATCTTTGATGTTGCCATATCAGCATAACGAGGATCATGTGTTACCATACAAATTGTGGTGCCCGCTCTGTTGAGTGAGTTCAAAAGCTCCATTACTTGGTCACCAGCTTTTGAATCCAAATTCCCAGTCGGTTCATCGACTAATAATATTGCTGGCTTTGCTACTAAAGCTCTTGCTATTGCTACACGTTGTTGTTGACCACCTGATAATTGATTGGGTTTATGAGTAATCCTATGCGACAGCCCGACTTGATCTAAACATTCTATAACTCGTGCCTTAATGGCTTTATTAGTTAATTGTTCTGAGTGATATCGTAGTGGTAATGCGACATTGTCAAATACTGTAAGCTCATCGATTAAATTAAATGACTGAAATATAAACCCTATCTTTGCATTTCTGACATCAGCAGCTTCATCAAGTGTTAATTCTGTAGCGCTAATACCTTCAAAGAGATATTCACCGTCTGTTGCCATATCAAGTAGACCAATAATAGAAAGAAGTGTTGATTTTCCACACCCTGACGGGCCTGAAATAGAAACATAATCACCTTTACTTATAACAAGATTGATTTCTTTTAACGCATGAGTCTCTAATTCTTCTGTTTCAAAAATTTTTGAAATGTTAGTCATTTTTAGTATTTCGCTCATGCGTGTCCTTTTATCTTTATATGTGTTATTTGTTTTGTTTATCAGACTAGAGTTTGTTCTAGCTTATAATTTTGCTTTATAGGTTAAAGCTAAATTCGTGCCATTATATTTATCTATTAAAATCAATCAATTATAAATTTTGGTTGAGTGTTATTTTGTTCGTAGACCGAAAGTGAACTTTTAAATTCGAAAACGTACCGTAAAAACCGGATTAGCTATCTCAAATTAGTTTATATGTAAGTTTTATTATAATAAGGTTGGTTAAATGATTACTTAGATATATTGAGATAGAGATTTTATGGTTAAGGAGCAATTGGTATGGGATTTACCCGTTAGAATTTTTCACTGGGTACTAGTTATTGTACTTATTGGACTCTGGTACACATCAGAGCAAGATAATGGCTTAATAGAAATACATATCAAGCTCGGTTATATCGCTTTAGGACTTGTTTTGTTTCGTATTTTATGGGGATTTTATGGGACTACACATGCGAGATTTATAAATTTTTTACCTAGTGTTACGAAATTTAAATCTTATATCAATGACACACGTAGAGGGAAAGTAAGCAATTTCATAGGGCACAATCCTCTTGGAAGTTTAATGGTTATTTTTATTCTGTTTGCTGTATTACTCCAAGCAACATTTGGCTTGTTTATTAGTGATGATGTATTTTCTGCTGGGCCATATAATGGGGTGCTTAGTAATGAAATTGAAAAACTATTGAAATCACTCCATAGTAATGGATTTAATGTTATTGCAACGCTGTCTTTATTACATGTGATCGCTGTTCTTTATTATTTATTTTTCAAAAAACAAAACCTCATCAAGCCAATGTTTACTGGAAAGAAATTATTAAATAACGATAATAGTAATGATTCAATACGACACTCTAGGCTACTAAGAGCGGTTATCATAGCAATAGGAGTGATAGTATTTGTATATTGGTTAGTAGTGCTCAATGCACCAGTTATTGAAGAGTACTATTATTAGAGTCACCTATATTCTATATTATTAAAAAGTGTGTATGTTTTTGAGGTGGTGTTTAACCACCTCATTCATTTTACTTAATCTTTTTTAAAATTATCATGGCAACCACCACAAGTTTTACCTACACCGCCAATCGCTTTTTTAATTGCACTTTGGTCTCCTGATTCAGCTACCATCAATAAATTTTTTGAAGACTGATTTAAATCTTTGATTCTTTTTTTAAATTCTGCTCGTTGTTTCCAAACCTTATCTAAAGCATCTGTTTTAGTCTTAAAAGACGAAGTATCTGTTCTTGTGTAATCTGCAATCATATGTGAAAGCTGATTTATTCTTCGTGCATGTTTTTTAATAGCTTTTTCATTAAACTCAATTTTTCCTTTTGCCATGCCACCTAGTGGTCCCATATTACTCCCTAATAATGAAAATACAGATTGTCTTAACTCTGTTGCTTTCTTAGCATGTTTCTCTGATTTTGCTGTATCTGCATTAACGGCTGACATAGACAATACTAACGCACATGCAATTGTAGTTTTTGTAATTAATTTCATATTTTTTCCTTCTTATTTTCTCTAGAGTTATTGTTTAAAATTTCTGTAACTACTTAGCTTTTTATAACGTAATTATTCTTCTACTATGTTTTATATCTTGCAATTCAGTCATTTGTCTGTATAAAATATATACAGACGTGCTTTATAGGATCAAAATAAACCTTTAATATAATCAGTATCTTATATATTTACTATCGTTGTCATTCCGATATCGG
>JAGSHH010000084.1 GCA_023954655.1 Colwelliaceae bacterium | reverse complement strand
GCCGATGATATGACGACATACGAATCAGACAATTGGTGGTTGCCTATCTGTGGTTTATCGGGAGGGGCATCCGGTGGTCCTTGGATTCAAAATATGGACATTTCAGCAGGAGATGGCCCAATCATTTCTGTAAATTCATGGGGCTTTAGTGATGGCAGTCCTGGCATGGCTGGCCCAAAATTATCAGACACAACTGCCATGTGCATATATAACGAAGCACAAAATATCATTTTTGCTAGTGTTTCAACTTCGAACGGAAATGAAGGGGTCGTAGTTGATTACTGCAATTAAATAGATTGCAAAAAACAAAAGCCGATTTGTAATATTCAAATCGGCTTTTTTATTTAAATTTTTAACTATTTTGGACATGAATGACTGATTGATCATCGTCTGCAAATATCGGATCAGTTACCGTTAGATGAGCCAAGCGTAACGTCCGCTATCGTATCTTTGTTAGCATTTAGCCAGTAATTTCTCCAACTAGCCATTTTAGGTTATTCACTACACTCAGTTATTTCAAGTTTCGTATCTAATTACTAGTTAAAACATAATATTAATAATATAGTGTGTTTATACAATAAATAGTTTCAAGGCTAGGAACGTAATAAATGAATAAGCTGTTAATTACCCTATTTATTGTTTTTGCCTCCCCTGTTGCAATATCATTAGAGCTACACTCCAATGATAAATTTAAATTATCTCCCCAAGAAACCATTGCAGTTACACAAAATATTGCTCATTCTTTAGAACATATATATTTATACCCAGAAAGAGCTAAAGACATATCTCAAAAATTAATTTTTGAATCGAATACTGGTCGTTTTAAACGTTCATACGATACAGAGCAATATAGGAGTGATATAAGAGCTACTATTGTAAAAGCAACGCATGATACCGCTATAGATGTAATTGGAGAACAGCCATTGCTAGGGCTTGCGAGTGATAGTGTCAAAGTGGAAACATCAGACAATAATATTGGGTACATGAGCATTACTGGTGACTCTAATTATACAGATAGTGAGGAGTTAATTCTAAAAGCATTTGATATTTTTAAAAATGTTGATGCCATGATTATAGACATACGATCTGCTGGAAAAGTTGATTTATCATTGGTACAAGTTATGCTCAGTTATTTTGTAGAAGAGGGCACGTTATTAGGAAAAGTAGTCTCTAATGATGAAGTATCTTCTTTAGTTGCTAGAAAGACTACTGGCTATGACAAATTCAAAAATAATTTCCCACTTTATATACTAAATTCATCATTTGTAAGCGGAGAATGGGAGTTTTTTAGTTATTCATTACAGCAAGTGGACAAAGCTAAGGTTATTGGTGAGAGTACTATGGGAATAGGGTACCTTACCAAATATATCAAAGTTGCAAATAATATACTCTTAAAATTGCCTTACGCTAGAATAGTTCTTGAAGGACCTGATGAAACTTGGGAAAAATCAGGGGTAATTCCTAATTATTTTACAGACGAAAAGGAAGCTTTTAATAAAGCATACAGTTTAGCTTTATTAGAAGTTTCAAATCAGTAATTAAAAACAGGCTTAATGTCTCAAAATAACTAGTAAGCTGACATTTGTTTTTTTGGGGAAAATTTTGTTCAAAATTCTTGCTCAGAGAGTGAACAAACGATACCTTTACGTTAATGACATTCCTAGGGAATAAATTGAAAGGAAATTAAACAGACTGTAGCGAACTCATTATTGGATTCAAAACAGTCTTAAATTGCCATCTATATATGACTCAACCAACCTACATTGTAGAACTAATTAATAACATCGTTGTGGTAAAAATTTCAGGAGACTGGAATGTACAAGCTGATATTGGTTATTTAACCGTACTTGATGAAACTATCTCTAGAGTGCGAAATGATAGATGGGCTTTATTTGCGGATCTTCGTGGTTGGCGAGCTTCTGAGGAAGTTATAAACCTAAAACACAACCTGACTATCCAATTAGCGAGAAACAATCAGCAAGCCGAATGTTGGCTAGTGGACAATATGGAGCAAGGGAAGCACATTCAGCATCATATCGAAAACGCAGGTGTTCCTTTGTATAAATGTGTAAGCAAACAAGATGCCGAAAAGTGGCTAATGCAGTACGGGTTCTATCTTTAAGAAATTTAAGTTAATTCAATCTGAAATAATAAATAGTAATAGTTGTTATCTTCAGTAGTCACTGAATCTAAAGTCTATCTTACCTTTGTTAATATCTAGCCAGTGAAAAACTGAGTATTCTCCAACTAGTCATTAGTGCTTTTACTAGAGGTTTAATTCAAAAGTTAGAGATACTCACAAAACGTAACTAATATGTTAAGTTTTCTCATTCGGTGAAAGGTTTCCTAATATTTGTGACAATCTACACCTCCTAATTAACAGGACTAGTCATTTGGTAAAGGTTTCTGTAAGACATTACCTACACTTTTGTCAGATAGTTAGGAGTGTTTTGTACGCTATTTTTGTTACTTTATTGGTAAGTTATTAAAAAGTAATAAATATTGTTAGTTCTGTTTTTGTTTTAGTATTTGTTTAGTTAAATTTATTTTAGCAGTCGCTTTCTTCATAACCTCAACTTGCTAAACTTAATCATGTCAGGAAGACATTGGTTAAGGATAACCACTACAAAAATATTCAATGGAAGGAGTATATTTTTGTACAGCTCAGATACAGAGTCAAAGGATTTGACTCGAGAAAGGAAAAATAAACAAAGGAAGTTAATAACAAGCAATGATGAACAAGGTGTTCGATAAGGATCAAAATACTAACGTATTGTTCAACAGGATGTTGAAAAAGGAAATAACCATTGTTTGAACTAAGGAAAGTTTTAATTAAGTAAATGGAATTTCTGTCGGGATGGCACTGAGCAAATTAAGAGGTATAGGAAGTACCTAACCAAAAAGAAAAAGCGACAATAGTCGCTTTTTCTTTTGCTGCTTTTTGACTATTTAAATTCGATAAGCAGGAATATTGATATCAACAAGATTGTAATTTCTTAATGATACTCTCCCTGTATATTTTGATTCTCCATCACCACTAAACTCAAATTCAAATATACTAAACCAGTGAATTCCTAAGCGTTTATTAAAACGTAAACGACTAGATATTCTAGCAATACTTAAATATTGTAATTTTTCTTGTTCACAATATTTATTGATATGTAAACGTGCAAATTCAGATACTTTTCTCAAATAAATGAAATACCAAAAGATCAAACAAACGCCTAATAAAATATAAATATTTTCCATTAAATCTTAACTCTGTGAATTAAATAATTGACCGATAGCTTTTGATAGATTTTCACTACGTTCTGTTTGTCTCATACATTGGAACAATAACGGACGGATAGTAGGAATAGCAACTAGATCTTTAAATATAGCGTTAAATAGCTCAGGATTATCTCCACTCACTAATAACTCTAAAAATTGCATTATACGTTTTTCAGTATTTAACGTTAGCCAGCACCTACCCGAAATACAGATCAACAAGTCAGTGTCTATAATTGAACTTTCAAATAAATTTTCAAAATATTTATCTACCATTGGATGTTTACATGATGAAGCAAGGCTTCTCAATAACATTTGTTTTTTCTCAGGTTTACTCTCAGGTGTTACTTCTAACAGTTTTAATATTGCAGTAATTACATTAAGAGGTAAGTTTTTATTTTCTAATGCGCCGCAAAGGGGGCTTAGTACTTCGAATGGAAGGTGACAAATAGAGTCCTCTACTAACTTACTTTGCTCTTGTTCTCCTATTCTTGCTGCCAAATCAGTGATACCTTGAACACCTATTTCCTGCCATTGTTGCCAGTCTTTCTTAGCTAGATAATTCTGAAAAACAGAATAATATTTACTTGGAGGCGCTTTTATTTCTAATGACAACAAACTGTTTAGCATTGCTAATTTATATTGTGAAGGGGTAAAAATATAAGGGTTACTTTTCAGTAATTCTTCTTGCTTTTCTGTTGGGTCGATTGATAAATCAGAGCCTAATGCTTCTGTGATTATTGCAACAAAATGATTTCTGGCGCCTTGATTTAATAAACCTCTTTCATCTAATGGTAACTTTACAAACCATAGATAAGGTTCATTTGATTGCTTTTGCCAAAAGGCGATAGCAATATGAGCATGTCCTTGAGAAGGAGTAGGGTATGGAATTTGATTTAATTCAACTTTATTGAAAAATTCTTTTGATAGTTTATCAATTTTTCGACCTAGATCGTAAATACGAAATTGGCAATTAGATAAAGTCAGTAGCTCTGATATGGAAGAGATTGTCGTCATAATTAAATTAACTATCGAATAATGGCGGCATTATAGAGATAATATAAATTAAACACCATTATCGTTAGAAAAATTTTGTCGGTTATTATTAGTGAAAAACCAGAATTAACGATTCTTTATCAAGATGAACATCTTGTTGCTGTTGATAAACCAGCCGGTTTATTTGTACACCGCAGTTTTATGGATAAAGACGAAATTTACTTTGCCTTACAATTAGTACGCGACTTAGTAGGGCAATACGTATACCCGTTACATCGTTTAGATAGGCCTACTTCGGGGGTTCTGTTGTTTGCTTTATCTGAGGACGTAGCTCGCATTATGGGGCAAGCATTTACAGATAAAACAATTCGCAAAACATATTATGCATTAACACGAGGGCATATAGGTAATGACGGTGTTGTAGATTATCCATTAAAAGAAAAGTTAGATAAAATAGGGGATAAATATGCAAATCAAGATAAAGAAGCACAAACTGCGGTAACCTATTATCACTCTATGTTACATGCAACTTTGCCTATTTCTTTGGGGCGTTATGATAGTGTTAGGTATACATTAGTAAAGTTATTGCCTGTTACAGGGCGAAGGCATCAAATTAGGCGTCATTTAGCTCACCTACGACACCCTATTATAGGTGATATAAATTATGGAGATAATAAGCAAAACCCTTTTTTCATTCAGCACTTTGGTTTTAAGCGTTTAATGCTTATAGCTAAATCTTTATCTTTTTATCATCCAATTAGTAACGATATCATTAATATTACTTGTGATTTTGATAAACAATGGCAGAGTACATTTAAACAACTTTCATGGTCAGAAAAGGATATAAGTTGTTTGTGATTTTATAACTATATTCTTAATAAGGGCCACTCATTCGAATTGCATTTATATCTTTTGCAATTAAACTGCTATAAATATTCATTGGGTGGTTTTCTAGTGATTTTTCTGATTTTTCACCTTTAATCATTACCGCATTTACAAAGATTGGGGTTAGTTCTTGTCGGTATTCATCTTGAACTTTGGCGAAAGCTAGCATCATTTTTTGATCTTCTGTAACAGGTCTATTTAATAATGACATCATTAAATAATGATCTGAAATCAATGCTCTCTTTTCTATTTTATTAATATTAACGGTTTTTGTGCTGCTACAACCAATTGAGTTTAACAATAAAATAAAAAGTATTAGGTTTGTAAATAGTTTCATACATCACACTATAATTAATCAAGACAAGTGTGGTATCGCAAGCGTTGTGCCAACAGGAAATTTGACAAGGTAATTATTGTGATAAAAGAAGTTAAGTGCTTAAAAATTAAGTTTAATTAATTAGGATTGTTTTTAGTTTTAGGCGTTAAAAGTAAAGAAATATAACTAGTTTTTTTGATTGTTTGATCAACTGTCAAAAAAATAACGCTAGAAATTAACTAGCGTTATTTTGTCATTAATAATAAATACTAATCTTCAGAAACAGAGCGAAGTAAAGCATTAATACCTACTTTAGCACGTGTTTTTGCATCTACTTTTTTCACAATAATTGCAGCATATAAACTGTATGTACCGCACTTTGAAGGAAGATTACCAGGCACAACTACCGAACCAGCTGGAACGCGACCATAATGAATTTCTCCAGTTTCACGATCAAAGATGCGTGTACTTTGACCAATATAAACACCCATCGAGATCACGGCTCCTTCTTCAACCACTACACCTTCAACAATTTCAGAACGAGCACCAATAAAACAGTTATCTTCGATAATAGTTGGTCCTGCTTGTAATGGTTCTAAAACACCACCGATTCCAACACCACCAGATAAATGAACGTTTTTACCTATTTGTGCACAAGAACCAACAGTAGCCCAACCATCAACCATACAGCCTTCATCAACAAATGCGCCGATATTGACAAAACTTGGCATTACAACAACGTTTTTACCAATGAAACTACCTGTTCTTACAGATGCTCCTGGCACTACGCGGACACCGTCAGCTTCAAACATTTCTTGTGAATAATCACTATACTTCATTGGTACTTTATCAAAAAAGGTACTTTCTGCACCATCAATCACTTCGTTATCCCAAATACGAAATGATAGTAAAACAGCCTTTTTAAGCCATTGGTGAACAACCCATTCACCTGCTATTTTTTCTGCAACTCGTGCAGAACCATTATTTAATGCTGCTAATGAATCTAATACAGCATTTTTAACTTCAGTACTTACAGTTGCAGGGGTAATGTTCATTCGGTCATCAAACGCTTGTTCAATGATATTTTGTAGTTCAGACATGTTTTTTCCTAAATAACTTTAAAAAGGTTAAAAAGCTGCGTTATCACACAACTTAGCTGTTAAAATTTCTTGTTCTTGTTCAGTTAATGCTTTGTCTTCATTATTAGAAACTATGAATACATCTTCTACTTTTTCGCCAAATGTGGTGATTTTAGCTGAGTGAATATGTAATTCACATTCCTGAAATACATTGGCAAATTGAGCAAGTAGTCCTGGAGTATCTAAAGCAACTATCTCTAAAAGTGTGCTTCTTCTCGTTTTGGTTTCAACAAAACTCACCTGCGTAGGTATATGAAATTGTTCTAATCGTTTAGGCAATGATTTGAGTTTTATTAAAGGTTCTTCTTTACTCAAAGTATTTGTCAATGATTGTGCTATTTCTAATGCACGAAGACTATCATCTACAGCGTTACCTTGTTGATCTAAAATGACAAAGGTGTTGGCGGTATAACCTTTTTTACTACTTATAATTTTAGCGTCATGAATAGAAAAACATTTTGAACCGAGTAAAGAAACAATATCTGCAAAAATATTAGGCTTATCTTTGGTATAAACAAAAACTTCAGTACCGCCTCGATACGGCGTCGGACTAATTAATACTAAAGGCTTATTTTTATCGTGTTTTAAAATATGCTGACTATGCCAAACTATTTGCTCGGGAGCATAACGTAAAAAATAATCAGCTTTAAAGTCACGCCAGATGTCTTTTACTTCATCATTGTTAATATTTATATCAGATAATAATTTTAGAGCTTGTTGTTGGTTTTCACGTATTTTTGAACGCAAATCAACAGGTTTTTCTAAACCACGTCGAAATGCTCGTTTAGTACTATTATATAATTCTTCTAATAAGTTTTCTTTCCAGCTATTCCATAAGCTTTCATTAGTTGCTCTCATATCTGCTACGGTTAAGCAATATAAATAATCTAAATGAGCTTCATCTCTAACAATACCAGCGAACTTATTGATGACCTCTGGATCTGAAATATCTCTTCGTTGCGCGGTTACTGACATTAACAAGTGATGTTTAACTAACCAAGAAATCATTCGGCCATCATGATTATTTAAGTGATGCTCTTTACTAAACTCTAATGCATCAATCGCACCGAGATCAGCATGATTGCCTCCTCGACCTTTTGCAATATCGTGAAATATACCTGCTAAGAATAATACTTCAGGCTTTCTGATCCGTTGAACAATTTTACTACATAATGGAAATTCATCACTATGCTCTTTTTGACTGAAACGATAAAGATTTTTAATTAAACGGAAACTATGTTCGTCAACTGAATAGGCATGAAATAAGTCAAACTGCATCTGACCAACAATACTTTGCCATGAAGGTAAATATGCCCCTAATATTGAATGACGATGCATAAGAGTAAAAGGCAAACCTAGGCCTCTAGGATGTTTGATTATTTCTAAAAAAACTTGGCGACATCGTTCATAATCTTTAAGACCAGAAATTAGTCGTCGTCTAGCATTTCTCATTAAACGTAGGGTATGAGGGTGTAAATCGGTTATTTCATCATTTTGAGCTATCAGCAAAAACATTTCCATTATGTTTGTTGAACGCATGAAAATTCGTTGGTTAGTGGCTTTTATTTGGCCATCTAAAATAATAAATTCATCATTTAATATGACTGCATTTTTATGTATTTTATTTTGAAGGATGGCATATTCAAAATACTGTAATAACATTTTGTTTAATTCAGCAACTCGACCTATGATACGGAAAAAACGTTTCATCATTCGTTCAACTGCAATTTTTCCTTCATCACCAAACCCCATGAGGGTAGCCACATCTGCTTGATAGTCAAATAGTAAACGGTTTTCACTTCTTCCTGCTACAAAGTGTAATGCCCCACGCATCCGCCATAAATAATCTTGACACTCTAATAATTCAAAATACTCATTAAGGGTTAAATAATTATGTTCAACTAATTCTTCTAATGAATCAGCTAAAAAGTGACGTTTAGCTACCCAACCTATAGTTTGTATATCTCTTAATCCACCGGGGTTCGCTTTTAAATTAGGCTCTAAAGTATAAGAAGCACCATTATATTGCTTATGACGATTTAATTGTTCTTCACGTTTTGCGACAAAGAATTTTTTGGATGTCCAAAATACATCTTCATTTAATAACGGTTGTAGGTGAGTTGTTAATGACTCATTGCCACATACTTGGCGCATTTCCATTAAATTGGTGGCAACAGTTACATCATTTATTGCTTGTTTTAAGCATTCTTTAATACTGCGAACACTATGGCCGATATCAAGTTTTACATCCCAAAGCTGTGTAATGAATGCGGATATTTTTTCTTCTAATTCTTTATCAATGCTTTCTTGAGTTAGCAGTAAAATATCGACATCGGAATAAGGGTGCAGTTCACCTCGTCCATACCCACCAACAGCTAAGAGACTTATTTGATATTCATCAAGGTTATGTTGGCACCATAACTTTGTTAAGACGTGATCAACAAAATTTGCTCTTGCTCCTAGGATGTTTGTAATGTCTTGCGTTGCAAATTGTTCTTTTTGCCATTGATGAAATGCAATATTTAATTGGCAAATTTCTTTAGAGGATATATGCGGAGAACTAATTGCAAGTGATTCAATATATTGGTTAGGTATTGATTTTAGTGTAGACAAAGTTAAATATTCTCTTGGCTAAAATAACAAAAAAGTCTGCGTGTAGCAGACTTTGTTTTAATTAATTATGTAAAATTTTGCTAATGGTATCGTCTTTACGCAGTGTAAGTATTTCACATCCTGTTCTTGTTACTACAACCGTGTGTTCCCATTGAGCTGATTTTTTACCGTCAATGGTATAAACCGTCCAATTATCTTCTTTATCAAGAATAGTATTTGCTCTTCCAAGATTGATCATTGGTTCGATGGTAAAGCACATTCCTTCTTTCATCTTTGTTTTTTCATTATTTTTATAATGAACTATTTGAGGCTCTTCATGAAATTCAGTACCAATACCATGGCCACAATACTCTTTTACAATAGAATAGCGGCCAGATTTTTTAATAAATTTTTGAATCGCAGCGCCTATCTCTCCAAATGAGTTTCCAGGTTTTACTTTTTTTAAGCCAATATATAACGCTTCTTGTGTGATTCTACATAAACGAGTATCTTCTGCGGAAACGTCACCAATTAAAAACATTTTACTTGTATCACCATGGAAACCATCTTTAATTACCGTGATATCAATATTTACAATATCACCATTAGAAAGGGGGGTGTCATTAGGTATTCCATGACAAACAATATGATTGACTGAAGTACAAATGGATTTAGGAAAACCATGATAATTCAGGGGCGCTGAAATAGCATTTTGAACCTTATCTGTGTATTCAGCACATAGCGTATTTAACTCATCAGTTGTAACACCTTCTTTTACATGAGGTGCTATCATTTCTAAAACATCAGCCGCTAATTTTCCAGCAGTGCGCATTTTTACGATTTCTTCCTGACTTTTTATAACTATGGTCATTCATACCTCAAAAGGATTTAATATTTTTAATTATTTAATAGTGTTAATTTTACATGCATTTTATAGATATACACAATGGGGTTTATCTTGCTTTTAGTGTATAAAGTGAAAAATCACGTTTTTCAAGCTATCTTTAATATTAACATCTTGTAATTTCAGAGCAAAAATAAATATGGATGATAAGATTTTTGAATCAATTGTTGAAATGACTTCAAAAAGAGATTCAGATGAATTTGGGATTAGTATAATAGCTTCTATTGCTGAGCTTATACCTGATTGTATTGTTGCTTTATTTACCTGTATCGAGCACCCCAAAGCTTATTTTAAAGAATTAACAACATTATCTGTTCACTATGACGATAAAGGAGATAAGGAATGTCTTTGGAATATTGGGTTACCTGATAGTATAAAAAAATATATAGATGAAAACTTTGAAAAACTAAATGAGTTATCTGTATATAAAATTGATGATGATTATTTTCATACTTTTTTCCCTATTACGATTGATAAAAAAGTTGAATATGGGATAAATATTTCTTCTAAAGAGTCAATTACACCACAGTTAAACTCTTTGTTAGCGATTATAAAAGTATGTCAAAATTTTTATGCGATTTTAGCGAGTAGTGAAAAAGATAGTTTAACAGGATTATATAATCGTAAAACTTACGATCAGAAATTAAGTATGCTACTAAGAAAGCAGCAAAATAATCAGTTAAATAATTTAACTTGGGGTCAGAGCAGCAATTCAGGTACGGAATTACGGTATACAAATAATCAATCATTTACTTGGTTAGCGATTATTGATATTGATTTATTTAAAAAGGTCAATGATAAATATGGGCATCTCTATGGTGATGAAGTCTTATTATTATTGTCACAGCTTATGCAGCAATCATTTAGACAGAATGATTTGTTATTTCGTTTTGGTGGTGAAGAATTTGTGATTATCTTTGAGCCAATCCCTGAAGAAAAAGCCCATTTTGTATTAAATAAATTTCGTCAATTAGTTGAGAAATATGATTTTCCTATGGTTGGGAAAGTCACTATTAGTATTGGATACGCTAAAGTGACAGAATCAGATCACCCTAAGTCGGTTTTTGATAATGCTGATAAAGCATTATATTACTCGAAAGAAAATGGTCGAAATTGTTTACATAATTATGAATCTTTAGTTGAGCAGTCTTTGGTTGTAAATAGTATTGTTGAAGAAGGGGATATTGAGCTTTTTTAGGCAAATACAGTTTATTACTTTAAGTATGAGTAATTAAATAAACCATACTTTTTCAGTATGGTTTATTTAAAATATCATTTAACTATTACTTTGTATTTCTTTAGCTATTCTTTGAACATCATCTAAAACACGTAAAAGATTACCACCCCATAATTTTTCGATTTCTTGTTCATTGTAGCCTCTTTTAACAAGTTCAAGGGTAACGTTGAAAGTTTCAGATGCATCATTCCAGCCTTTAACACCACCACCTCCATCAAAATCAGAGCTGATCCCTACATGATTAATCCCTATAAGTTTGACCATGTAATCAATATGGTCAACAAAATCACTTACGTTAACTTGTGGTATTTTCTCGCTGATAATATCAATTTCTGATTGAGCTTGTTGACTTATAGCTTCATAAAAATCCCAGTAAATATCTAGCTGATCAGCTGTTAACGCTTTGCGCTCAGCACGAGTTAATATCTTTTTCCCTTGCTTGGAAGCAATTTCTTGATAGATTTTGGTTTTTGCTTTGGAAAAAACTTTAGATTTTTCACCATTTAAATATGATCGGAAGGCAACAGTTTGTACAACGCCGCCATTTTCTTTTAACAATTGAAGTTCTTCATCATCAAGGTTTCTACTATGATCATACATAGCTCTACTCGCTGAATGAGAAGCGATAACTGGAGATTTTGACAATTTCATCATTTCAATATTTGCGGCTTTAGAAGGATGAGAAATATCTATCATAATTCCCCATTTGTTCATTTCTAAGATAACCTCTTTACCAAGCTCACTTAAGCCGTTATGTAACCACTCTTGTTTTGCATCTCCTGTATTTGAATCACTTAATTGGCTATGACCGTTATGTGCTAAAGACATATATCTAGCACCTAGATCATAGAACTTTTTAACATTAGAGATATCTGAACCTATAGGATATCCATTTTCAACACCTATCATTGCAACCTTTTTACCATTTTTTAAAATGCGGCGAACATCATCAGAAGTTAATGCTAGTTCTATTTTATCTGGTGCTATCTCTTTTGTAAGACGGTGAATAGAATCAAATTTGGCTATCGCTTTATTATAAGCTTGATCAAAGCCATGTTCAGTTAACTCTCCTTGTCCTGTGTATACAATTAACCAAGAAACATCTAAGCCACCTTCTTGCATTTTAGGCAGGTTAACTTGGCTTTTTAAACGCATTGTATAGTTTTTATCTTCCACAAAATTTGCGTTGCTAAAATCGTTATGAGTATCAAGTACTATAACCTTATCATGTATGGTTTTTGCACGTTCTTCGAGTGTTAAAGTTGGAGGAGGGTTGGTACAACCGGTTATGACGAAAGCTATTGAAGCAATAATAGAGATGTTTTTTTTCATTGAATGGCCTTTTTATTATAATTTTTATTAATGTTTATATTTTCTTAGGATAGTCTTTTTTATTTATAAATATTACTAATTGCGATGAAATACTGCTAATTAACTATAAATCTCGGGGATCTGTCAGAAAAAGTTTAATTAAATTTCAACCTTTTCTAAAAAATTACGTATTAGTAATTATTGAGCCAATAAATTACGTAACAATTTACATTGAGGAACAAACCATTAATGTCAGATGAAAAAGAACTGATGTTTCAGGTGAAAGCAGGTCAGTTAGATAAACTTGCATTGCTGTATGAGGCAAACAAATTAGCACTATTTAATTTTTTCTTAAGGTCAGGAAATAATAGAGCTCTAAGTGAAGATTTTGTTCAGGAAACATTTATGCGAGTGCTCGCTTATCGAACGAGTTTTCAAGGTACAAGCACCTTTAAAAGTTGGCTTTATGGTATTGCTCGCAATACAGCAGCAGAT
>JAGSHH010000167.1 GCA_023954655.1 Colwelliaceae bacterium | reverse complement strand
GAATCTCATTAGTTAATTCAATACCATCCATGCCAGGCATTTCAAGGTCGGTGATGACCATTTTTATATTATCGTTATTATTTATTATCTCTAGAGCAGCATCACCACCATCAGCAAGATATACCGTAAAGTTACGTCTTTTTAATAATTCAACAATATGATTTCTAGCCGCTCTAGAATCATCAACGACAAGCACTCCTGTGCCTGCATTAGCCATTTGCCAATAAAGAATACGCTTTAAGTACATAAAGGCTTGGCTATTTTCTTTAGGAATATAATCAATAACAGGTTGAGCAAGAATTTTTTGACGTGTCACTTCATCCATTTTACCTGTCATAACTACGCCAGGAATGCCGTGCGAAAGTACAGTTTCAATAGCTTCGCCATCTTCAGCATCAGGTAAAGCATAATCAATAGTGGCAGCAAAGTATTTACTTTCGCCTTGTAATAAACGCTCTACTTCAGTCAAGCTAGCAGCAATGGTTACATCATAGCCCAAAGACCTACCAATTTTTTGAATAACACTGGCAATTGCCTTGCTATCCTCAACCACTAACAGTTTTTTTGACATACCTTCCACTTATTTTTATATCGCCTTTAAATTAGCATAGGCTACAACCAGCCATTTGCTACCTACATCGGCAAAATTTACTTGAATTCTACTCTGTGCACCATTCCCTTCATAATTTAACACAACACCTTCGCCAAATTTTTGATGCAAAACATTTTGTCCTAATTTAAAACCAGAATTATCAAAGGACTCCAAGGTAATTGTATTTGCAAATCGTCCGGTACTCGCTGGTCTTGATACTTGGTTTTGTAAGCGAATTTCTTCTACGCACTCATTCGGCAATTCCCGCAAGAAACGACTCGGTTTGTGGTACTTTTCCTGTCCGTATAATCGACGACTTTCAGCATGACACAAATATAGCTTTTCCATTGCTCGTGTCATACCAACATAACATAGGCGACGTTCCTCTTCTAAACGACCTATTTCTTCAACTGATTGCTGCGAAGGAAACATACCCTCTTCAAGCCCTGCAATAAAAACTAGCTTAAACTCTAAGCCTTTAGCAGAATGCATCGTCATAAGTTGTACTGCTGCTTCATACTCGTCAGCTTGTGACTCGCCAGACTCTAATGCTGCATGAGTTAAAAATCCTGTCAGCTGACTTTGTTCGTCTTCTAATTCAGGATCCATTTCAAAGGTTTGGCAAGCAGTAACTAATTCATTTAAGTTTTCAATGCGAGCTTCTGCACGCTCACCTTTTTCAGCTTGGTACATCGCTTTTAAGCCACTATGCTGAATAACAAAATTAGCTTGCTGATCTAGGTCTAAGTTGCCTGAGTCATCTTCTAATTGATCTATTAAATCGACAAAATTTTGAATAACTTTAGCACTGCGCCCTTTTAATTCTTGATTTTTCAGCATAGATTGACAAGCTTGCCATAAAGTTACTTCCATACTTCTAGCTGCATCTCGTACCAGAGAAACCGTGGTATTACCTATACCTCTAGTAGGAGTGTTAAAAATTCTTTCAAAAGCAGCATCATCATCACGATTATTAATTATCCTTAAATATGCCAGAGCATCTTTTATTTCTTGTCGTTCAAAAAATCGTAAGCCACCGTAAATACGGTAAGGTAATTTAGCTTGCAACAACGCTTCTTCTAATAATCTAGACTGAGCATTGCTACGGTACAAAATAGCAACATCATCTAACGAGTCTTCACTTGATGATAAATCCCTTTTCAGCCACTCACTAATTCTTCCAGATATAAAACGCGCTTCATCAATTTCATTAAAGGCTGTGTATACTGATATTTTTTCACCAGCATCATCTTTAGTCCATAAATCTTTGCCTAAGCGATTATTATTATTTTCTATAAGTTTATTAGCTGCATTCAAAATGTTAGCTGTTGAACGATAATTTTGCTCTAATCGAATAGTTTGAGCATCATCAAACTCTTTTAAAAAGCGTTGAATATTTTCTATTTTTGCCCCTCGCCAGCCATAAATTGATTGATCATCATCACCAACAATCATTACTTTCCCTTGTTCACGGCCAAGGATATTCAACCAGGCATATTGAATCGCATTAGTATCTTGAAACTCATCGACTAATACATGAGAAAACCGCTGTTGATAATGCTTTAATAAAATAGGGTTATTCAACCAAAGTTCATGAGCACGTAATAATAATTCGGCAAAATCAACTAGACCTGCACGATCACAAGCGTCTTGATAACCTTTATACACTTTAACAAAGGTTTCTTCCGTTGGATCATAGTGGGTTTCAATATGTTGAGGACGTAACCCTTCATCTTTTTTTCCATTGATATACCATTGCATTTGCTTAGCAGGCCAACGTTTTTCATCTAGATTCATAGCTCTAATAATTCGTTTTACCAGACGTAATTGGTCATCTGAATCTAACACTTGAAATGCTTGTGGCAAATTTGCTTCTTGAAAGTGCATTCGCAATAAACGATGAGCTAAACCATGAAAAGTACCTATCCACATACCGTGAATATTACCACCCACTGTTTGTTCCACTCTTGCACGCATTTCTGCTGCTGCTTTATTAGTAAAGGTAACGGCTAAAATACTATGAGGTGAAACATTCTCAACCTTCATCAACCATGCAATACGTTGTACTAAAACACGTGTTTTTCCACTACCAGCTCCGGCTAAAACCAACATATTTTGTAAAGGTGCAGCAACAACATCACGCTGCTTGTCGTTTAAAGAATCAAGTAATTCGGAAACGTCCATAAGGGATAAAACTCGAAGTAAATTTAGTTAAAAGAATTATATACGCGTTATCAACCGATGTAATTCAAGAACATCAGTTAATTCAATATTGGGTAATAATGTTAAAGGCCTACCAACATCATAAGTAGACACCCAAGCGGTTTGGCAACCAAACCGAATAGCGCCGAGCACATCATTTTCTCCACAATCTCCTACGTGTAACAATTCTTCAGGCTGTAAATCAAATTGCTGGCAGGCATGATTAAACATGTCAGCATCAGGTTTTTGCTTCAAATCTTTATCTTTGTGAAAACCAGCATGAAAAATTGCATCAAAATAATGCTCGATACCTATTGCCTTAGTATCTACGTTTCCATTGCTAATTGCGATTATCGGCCAATGTTGCTTTAGCTTAGACAATAATTGATGAATAGACTTTGGCACAGCAAAATTACTACGTTGTTGTACAAAATATGACTGTGCTTTTTTAGCCATGTTCATGGCAACTTCATCAGAAAACCCTAAAGAATGAATACCTAAATAGTAACTCTGAAGTCGTAACTCACCAACATCATGTACTAACTCATAATTTTTTTTTAGCGCTTGAGATCGAAAAACAAACCAAAATTGATAATTATAATCGCCTTGTGTATTGATTGGTAAATGCTCAGCAAAATAGGCAACCATTTTTTCATCAGTTGCCATCATTATTGGATAATTGCTATATAAAGTGTCATCGAGATCAAAGCTAATCGCTTTAAAATTGGTGAGTCTACGATTAAACCGCATATTAAGAGCTTTGTTATTCAACAAATAAGTGTTGGTGTAATAATTTCGCAACCAGTTTTCTAAATTGCCCTAACAGTAACGTATCCATACGTGGATCAAAGTGTTCTGCATCTCGACTACTGATCGCTAAAAAACCTATCACTTGTTCATGATGTTGAAGTTTTATTAATACTACTGAGCCCTCACAAGAAGCTGAAAATACTAATTCTTGTTCACTTTGTTGAATACGACCAAAGTAATATTCATCTTTAGTGAGACGGTTTTGTAAAACACCACCACAATCTTTATCTATCAAGCAGTCATGCGATAAGGTGACTGATTGATTTAGCCATAACTTAAAGTCTGAAAGAGATAATAATTCTGTAGTTGCTTGGTATAGACAATCTAGTAACTCTTTAGCTGAATGACAATCTAACAGTCGTAAATATAAATCACTATATAACGCAAAAAGCTGCTCATTTTGATTAGCAATTGCCATTAGTTGGGTAATTTCCTCTTCTAACCCATGTACTTTTTGACGCAATTGCTGTTGTTGTCTCTCAACAAGAGAAACAGTGCCACGTTGATTATCATTTAAGCGCAAACTAGTCACTAATTCTGGGTGACGATTAAAAAATTCAGGGTTATCTTCTAAAAAGCTAACAACAATATCATCAGATAAATTAATTTCTTCTGTTTGCAAAAGGTTGCTTTGACCTAATGATTGTTCTTTTTCATTACTCATATATGTATCTGTCCATCAAAAACATGCACTGCAGGCCCCGTCATTTTTACTGGGTTACCTGGTCCTTTCCAATAAATACGCAATTTTCCACCCGGTAATTCTACCGTGACTTGCTTCGCTAATTTCTTTTGCACTTGTCCGATAACAACTGCTGCACATGCGCCACTTCCACATGCTAGTGTTTCTGATGCACCACGCTCATAGACACGCAATTTAATATATTCAGGAGAAACCACTTCCATGAATCCAACATTTACCCCTTTGGGAAAGCGTTCATGTATAGTCAATTGAGAGCCTAATTCGCCAACGGGTGCTGTTAAAACATCATCAACAGTTAATATACAATGTGGATTTCCCATAGAAACTGCTCCACAAAGTACAGTTTCTTCATCGCTACGGAGGATATAGGTTCCTTCAACTTTTTGTGCTGAAAAAGGAATTTTTGCAGGCTCAAATTGTGGCACAGGCATTGTTACCGTTACATTACCGTCTCGTTCAATAAATAATGTCATTTTACCTGAATGAGTTGAAACGCGGATTTTATTACGGTTAATTAATCCTTTCATACGAACAAAGCGCGCAAAACAACGAGCGCCATTACCACACTGACTAACCTCACTGCCATCAGCATTAAAAATACGATAATGAAAATCTAAATCTGGATCATAAGGCGGTTCAACCACTAATAATTGGTCAAAACCAATGCCAAAGTTTCTATCCGCAAGTAGGCGAATTTGGTCATTGGGTATGTAAACATTTTGGGTAACGTTATCTAATACTAAAAAATCGTTACCTAAACCATGCATTTTTGAAAAATTTACTAACATCTATAATTCTCTGTCACCACTCTTAAAGAGAGTTAAGGTAAAAGTGTTTCACCCTGCCATAAGCTTTCTATTGTTTCTCGTTGACGAATAACGTAAGAGTTTTCACCATCAACCATTATTTCGGCAGCTCTTGGACGACTATTGTAATTTGAACTCATGGTAAAACCATATGCCCCAGAAGAACGAATAGCTAAAAGATCACCCGCTTCAATTGCTAATTCACGACCCTTACCTAAAAAATCACCAGTTTCACATACAGGTCCAACAATATCATACGACTGACTTACGGCATTGGTGTTTTCTATAACAGGAATGATATTCTGCCAAGCTTGATATAATGATGGACGGATTAAATCATTCATCGCACCATCAACAATAGCAAAATGACGACCTTGATTGGTTTTTAAAAATTCAACTTCCGTCACTAAAATTCCCGCATTCGCCATTATTGCTCGACCAGGCTCATAAATAAGTGATATATCGCGACCTTCAAGTTTATCTGCTATTGCTTTAGCATATTCGTTAGGATGAGGGGGAGTTTCATCGTCATAACAAACCCCTAAACCACCACCTACATCAATATGAGAAAGTGTAATACCTTGTTTTGCTAAATTATCAACGAGTAATAAAACACGATCTAAAGCATCTAAAAATGGTTGTATTTCGGTTAATTGTGAACCTATATGGCTATCAATTCCCTTTACATCAATATGTGAATAGCTCGCCGCTTTGGAATAGATTGCATAAGCATCATCAATACTGACACCAAATTTATTTTCTTTTAAGCCTGTGGATATATATGGGTGTGTTCCAGCATCTACATCAGGATTCACTCTTAATGAAATTGGCGCGACTTTATTTAAACTTTTTGCAACTTGTTGAATTCTATCCAATTCTGCTTCTGATTCAACATTAAAACAATGAATGCCTTCTTCTAAAGCATAAGCAATTTCTTCTGATTTTTTTCCTACACCAGAAAACACCACTTTGCTAGCATCGCCGCCAGCTTGTAAAACCCGAGAAAGTTCTCCTTTCGAAACAATATCAAAACCAGAGCCTAATCTCGCCATAATATTTAATACAGCTAAATTACTATTTGCTTTTACCGCATAACAAACAAGGTGAGGTCGTTCACCTGCTGCTTGATCAAACGCATGCCAATGACGCTCTATTGTTGCGCGGGAATAAATATACAACGGTGTACCATGAGTTTTAGCTAAATCGGCAACGGCACACTCTTCAGCATATAATTGACTTTCTTTTAGATTAAAAAAATCCACAACTATTTTTCCTGTTGATCTATGGGTTGGTCTTTTTTGTTTGATTCTACTGAACTATTCTGTTGTTTTTCAGAGGGTTGATATAAAGGCCCAGGCATACCACAGCCAGATATATTAGCCAAAATCAATAAACAACCGAAAATAATTGAATTTAGTTTACGCATTTTTGATTAATTCGATTTTTTTCCCATGATAGACGTTTTATAATCCTATGACTATAGATTACAAGCTAAACAAAACTTATTGACAAAGTTTTTATCAAAAGGATGAATAAATGACCGATACACAGTACAACTTAATGGCTGAAGATATACTATTAGCACTTGAAGAAGCTATTGAAGACTGCGGTGTCGATATTGATTATGAGGGTGTTGGAGGTATGTTAACACTTACTTTTAAGAACACTTCAAAAATCATTATCAATAAACAAGCTCCTTTACATGAAATTTGGGTAGCAACTAAATTTAATGGCCATCATTTTCATTTTGAAAATGAACAATGGGTTGATAAACGTGGCGGAGATGAATTTTGGCAATTCATTTCAGACGCAGTGAGCACCCAAGCAGAAACCCCAATGACACTTAACGCAGAATAATTAGGAAAAATTATGACTCAAACAGTACGAATTGCAACGCGTAAAAGTGCCTTAGCTTTATGGCAAGCTGAATATGTAAAAGCGCAACTAGAAAACTTTCATTCAAATATAAATGTTGAGTTAGTACCAATGACCACCAAAGGTGACATCATTTTAGATACTCCTTTAGCAAAAGTAGGTGGCAAAGGCCTTTTTGTAAAAGAGCTTGAAGTAGCAATGTTAGAAAATCGCGCGGATATTGCTGTACATTCGATGAAAGATGTACCAGTAGAATTCCCTGATGGCTTAGGTCTTGAAATCATATGTCCTCGAGAAGACCCTCGTGATGCTTTTATTTCAAACACCATAAAAAGTTTTGCTGACTTACCAAAAGGTGCAATTGTTGGCACTTCAAGTTTACGTCGCCAATGCCAGATTAAAGCAATACGTCCAGATTTAGATATTCGTGACTTACGCGGAAACGTTAATACTCGCTTAGCAAAACTAGATAACGGTGATTACGATGCCATTATTTTAGCTGCCGCAGGCATGATCCGCTTAGAAATGCCTGAGCGAATTCAAGAGTTTATCGAGCCAGAAGTAATGTTACCTGCCAATGGCCAAGGTGCTGTTGGTATTG
>JAGSHH010000019.1 GCA_023954655.1 Colwelliaceae bacterium | reverse complement strand
GGTTTTCGGGTGTTTATGTCAAACCTCATTGATTCAGCCGGAGACAATGCTAGCGCAGCCGTTGGAAAATATGCAACAAATCTGCCTTATGGCACACGTTTACTTCAGGCCGCAATTTCAGCTAATTGTGTTGGTGGCAAAGACTGGACCAATGCTCCTCGACGTATAGTGCTTGCCAGTAAGAATCCTATTACCGGTGAAACACAAGTAATAGAACGATCTGTTGAACAGCTATTAATTATGCCTAGTGAAGGCAATATCAACCCTTATTTAATGCCTAACGATGCTGTTGCTTGCTATGACTCAGATATTACAAACTTTCGTGATATTGCAAAAACAGTCGTAGATTTTGTTATTCCATTTAAATTGTTATAGGTGAGTCATGACATATCCTATTGTAACTTTAACGAAGTTTGGCCTTTTTAGAGCCCAAATATACACAATATTGAAACGCCCATACTTGGTTGTTGGTTTAGTTTCTTACTTAATGGTTGCCCTACTCATTTTATTTTATCTAAATAAAGCCCCTTCATTTACCAGTGATATGGAAATGGTTTTACCGGGTACAGGAAGTAGTAATAGCGTATCGCTGAACGATATTGGCCAAGTGGTTTCGCAAACTAACACCCCTTTTGCTGGTGGAGGGTTTAATCCAAGAGTAAATTATAAAGAGATGCTATCAAGCCGTGGTGTTAGAGAACGTGCCGCGACAAGATTAAATCTTTCTATTGATGAATTGGGTAAACCCAAAATTGTACTGACCGAACAAACTTCTATTATTACTCTTTTAATTAGCGCTAGTAGTAAAGAATTAGCACAGGCAAAGGCGTTTGCTTTATATGAATCTTTGCAGGAAGAACTAAATACTTTAAGAGCCGATGAAGTTTTACGCCGTGACCAAAGTATCAAACAAGTATTAGATCAGTACCGAGAAAGAATGAACATTACTCGTAATGCTATAGTTGATTTTCAGCAACGCTCCATTGTTGTATCCACTGAGCAAATGAATCAACTAGTTAATACCCTTTCAGGCGTTAAAGAAAAACAACTATATATTAAGGCTGAGTCTACTCATTTACTGCAATATATTAATCAATTGAGTGAGGATTTAGGTGTTTCACCTAAGTTAGCTGGGCAAGCTTTTACGCTTCAATCTGACGTAGAATTTAGAGCGTACATGACTGAGCTAAAAGATAGCATCGTTCAATTAACCGAATACAGTTCTCGTTGGGGTATTAATCACCCAAAAGTTAAAGCTCAACAAAAACGACTAAATTTCACACGGATATCAATTAATCAACGAAGTAATCAAATTTTCGGTGTAAATAGTACTGAAATATTTAATTCGCTAAATTTAGACTTAAACCCGAAGCGTTCTGAGCTATTTGCTGACTTAATCGAAGCATATGCAAAACATAAAGCCCAAGACTCAATGCTTAATGATTTAGGGCGCTCTGCTGAGCATTTAAGTGACCAATTAAAAATTTACTCTCGTGAAATTGTTGAATTAGAAAGGCTTCAAAGGGAATTCAATATGGCAGAAGCTATATTTACCTCTGCTGCCGCTAGGCTTGAAGCAAGTAAAGCCGATGTTTTTGCTTCGTACCCAGTACTGCAAATGTTAACTACACCGTCTTATCCAGTAACCCAGAGTAGCCCTAAAAGTATTATTGCGGTAATTGCAGGAATAGCTGGTTTTATATTTATAACCTTTGGACTGTTCATATTAAAACAAAGAAGAAACTTGATTCAAATTCTTCTTAAAAAAGGTTAAGCAGGTGAGCTTGTGTTAAATCCATGTCCGCATCATTTTTTCATATTTTAATATTTTAATATAAAAGATTTAAGTCGTTTTGCCGTGACCTTGAGTTAGACTTTTTTTATAGAACTCACTTTAATTTATGGCTTTAGCTTATCCTCAACATATTACAATTATTATTAGGTAATATGACAACACACAATGAATTGCAAATTGATAATCAGTTTTTTATTTTGCAATTTACACCCTCCCCCACCTTCAAACAAACACATAAAGTATACTTTAAAATCAGCAACTTAATAAAAACACAGTCATTGGCACAGCATGTGCAATTGATAGGTTAATCACCGATAAATTAAGTTAATGAAGATATGACAACACAAAACGTTAACCTAAATTCTATGGAAGAAAAGCTCATCTGGTTTGGATTAACGTTAACCTATCCTTTTTTTGCTTTCGGTGGTTTATATATTATGGGCTCAATCATTGGTTGGATGATTTTAGCTATTGTTTTACTGCGCTGGTATGTCAATGGCAAAGATGAACTAGCTATCATTCCTGTAATCGTCTGGTTATGGATCATTGGTGGACTTTTTATGTTCACGGCTCTATTAATTGCCCATACAAACTGGGATTTAGGTTTAGCTAAAACGATTAAATCATCGATTGGTTGGGCTAAGGGTTGGGCACTTTTACCCTTGTTTCTTTTCCTTGGAGCATTTGTTGATATCAAGACACAGTTAATTATTAGAGCAGTATGTATTCTTTCTTTTCAAACGTTAATTTTTGCGGTTATTACCTTCATACTTTATAAAATGGGAGTTAATGGTGATTTATTTATTTCACCTCTCCAAGTTATTGGTGGCCCTGGTGAAAGCTTTTTTAAGGTCAGTTTTTTTGGGCTTAACCCTGAGTCAGGTGCAGGTCGCTGGAGATTTTTTACTCCTTGGGCACCTGCTGCTGGTTTCATGGCGTGCTTATTCTTAATTTTTAGTTGCCAAGAAAAGGATGTCTTTTGGAGAAGGGTAGGTATTTTAGGAAGTCTGGTTATGTGTTTATTATCACAATCTCGCGCTGGCTGGGCTATTTATATTGCTTTATTACCCCTATGTTTACTCAGTAAGTATTTTAGAAATCCGGTATGTCTTGTTATTTTGGGTATCGCCATTCCGGTTATTCTTTTATTAGGTGAACCCATATTCAACTGGCTAAATACTAGCTATTTAGATCTTAAAGCATCACGCCCTAACTCGACCAGAGTACGTAATACTTTAGAAGTATTAGCTTTGCAACGCTGGGAGTCTGAAGCCCCAATATGGGGGCATGGTATTGTAGAGAAAGGTCCTAAAATTGTCGAGGGTATGCCAATAGGAACACATCATAGCTGGTTCGGCTTGTTATTTGTTAAGGGTATTGTCGGATTTTTAGCCTTAGCAATACCTCTGATATTTACCAGTATTTATTTAGTGTGGCACAGTTTCAAAAGCAAAATCTGTTATCACGCTGGGTTAATGCTTGCTGTAATTATTTGTTATTCATTTTTTGAAAACCTTGAAATTTTAAGTTTTATTTTTTGGCCTGCTCTTCTCTGGATAGGCATTTCCCTTAACCCACTAAAATCAGGAGAACAACATGCTTAAGAAATATGATGCTTATTTAGTAGGTTATTACGGCATGCAAAATAGCGGTGACGACGCATTAATGTATGCCACGGCATGGGCTGCTAAACATCTTATAGGATGCGAAAATACAAAAGTAGGTTTGTATGGTGATTATTTGAGAGAAACAAAAAGTGATCATAAACTAGCGTTAAAGTTTAATCAGCGATTCCCAGGTCAAAACAGATTATTACATTATAAAACTGCCTTACAAAGTAAGCGTATAATTTTTGGTGGCGGCTCGGTTCTGCATAGCGAGACTGATATCAACCTTAAAAGGCAGCTAATGTCTTTATCCAGTCCTAAAAATAGTTTGGCTGTTGGTGTGGGCATAGGGCCGTTTACTTCAATTGCTGCAGAAAAGTCCTGTGCAAAGTTTTTGCATGAATGTGGTTATGTTGGTGTAAGAGATAGTGAAAGTTTAGCAATAGCACAAAGTATTGCGCCAAAAGCAAATGTTAATAAAACCTTCGATTTAGCACCATTATTACTATTAAATTCAAATAAATATCAACCACAGAGTTTAAAACGTAAGGGAATAGCACTAACCTTATGCTCTGTTGCTACTAATCCAGAAGGACATACTGATAAAGTTGCAGAAGAGCATAGGTTTGAACAGTTCGCCCAAGTTATTACAGCCTTATATTTAAAAACAGGTGAACCAATTACTTTAATAGAGTTTAACGGTCATAACTCATTAGGTGACTGGAAAATCAACAACAGCATAGTCTCAAAACTAAATAGCAACGTCCCCGTTACACTTAAGAAATATGATCCTAACCCTATTGCATTACTTGAAAATCTATCAAGTTATAAAGCCATTATAAGCATGAGATTACACGGTGCTATATTAGGGTATTTAGCTAATACACCAGTTTTATCAATAAATTATCATAGTAAATGTAAAGGATGGTGTGAGGAAATAGGCATGCCAGAAGAGTATCGAATCACTTTATCGAACCTAGATGTCGAACATATCGTTAATATGATAACACAAGGTATATCTAACGACTTTAAGTCCCCTATTTTACCGATTAAAACCGCTTTACAACATTCTTTGTCTAATTGGAGTATTCAAAATGAAACACATAAATTTTACAGTAATTATTCCGCTATTTAATAAAGCAGAGCATATTTTAAGAACATTAAAAAGTGTGTCATGGCAAAAATATCCCGCAGCAGAAATTATCATTATTGATGATGGTTCTACAGATGAAGGGGCGCTGATTGTTAAATCAGCTAACATGGAAAATGTAAAACTCGTACACCAAGCGAATCAAGGTGTTTCAGCTGCTCGTAACAATGGTGTAGCATTAGCAAGCCATGAATACATTGCCTTTTTAGATGCAGACGACCAATGGCTGCCACTATTTTTAGATGAAATTGCACGATTAATTATGAAGTTTCCTCAAGCGCAGTTTTTTGGCACTAATTATCAAATAGTAGAATCTGAAAACACTTATGTCGATGCAAAAATTAAGCTTGGTAATATAAACCCTGAAGGCGTGATATTAGATGACTATTTTAACATTGCCTCACAAGGGGACTTACCTTTCACTATGTCGTCGATGGTCATTCAAAAGTCATTATTTACTTCAATTGGTGGTTTTCCACTTGACGAACCTATTGGTGAAGACCAAGACTTATTTTGTCGTGTTGCATTAAATGCTGAAATTGCCTACTCACCTAATATTCATTCGTTCTATCATAAAGATGCACAAAACCAAGCGAGTAAAAACAACATTCCTTCTACAGAATGTCCATTTAGTACACGTATTACTATAGAAGCTAAAAAAAATTCTCAAAAATACAATACCGTAAATATGCTTAAATATAGTGCAGCTCATTTATGTCACCTTGCCAAGCTGAATATTGGCGATGGGCACTTTGCGCAAGCAAGAACTTTATTATCCGATCCTCGCTGTAAATTAAAACCTAAACATTTAATAGGCCTTTACGGATTATCCTGGATTAAACAAACAGAACAATGGTTAGCAAAAGTTTTTCATTATCAGCACTAATAGAAATACATAATAACTTTTAAATGTAATGACACATAAACCCCCTTAAGAGTGCAGTATACCAGGGTGTTTATGTGTCATTAGAATGTGAAGTACTAAATTGAATAAACCCAATGAAGATATTTGGGTGTTATATAAAAAGATGAAACTGTTTAAGCAGTAAATAATAACGTAAACAATCATGCCCCTCATTTTAGAGACCTATTCTGTAGCTATAATGCTCTTAACTTTATATTAACTTTACTTAAAAAAGTAGGCTTTAAGTCATTTAAAAGCTCTTTGTTATTGTTTATTTCTGCGATGAACTGACTCGCCCATTCGATGTTTCTTTCGTTGCTCTGCTTCTTTGTTACCTGTTCCTTAGGCATCTTATTGGCGTCAATCTCGCAGTTAACAAAATTTGCTATGTTTTGTAATGATTCGGTTAAATTATTACGAATATTATCAAAGTCCATTTCGATATAATTACAACCATTAGCAGCTAATGCATATCTCCACGAAGAGTTATCAAGGATAATACTCCTAAGAGATTCATCAATCTGGTTGAAATCATATTTGGGATCATTGCTCTGTAGCTTTTGGCCCGAAATCCACCCCCCGGTTTGACTCGCAATTGATAAAGATACTGCCTGTTGTAATACATTTTTTCTAGATAACAAAATATAATATGCGTCAGGAAAAAACTTTAATACTTTTTCAAAGCCACCAAACTCTTTGATATGAGAATAATGTATCTTTATGCCAAACACTCCATTAGGCGATGTTCTTCTCTTTTTAAGTTCGACTATGGTTTCTAGTAAATTTTCAGTGTTGAGCTTCTTTTTCCATTCATTAAGATTTGCAAGGTTTGCATATTCTAATGGGTAACCAAATGCCTGCGTTTTATGTAGTGCATGCCCTAGCATATGGCTACCGCAGCGTCCTGTAGACGCAATTATCAAAATTTTCGAAGGATTTACTACCCTAGGGAAGTCATGCTTTTCTGAAAACTGTTCTTCATATAAATTCATTCGTTCACCTGTAATATAATTAGATAGATACAATGAGTTCAAATAAGTTATCGTTTATGAACGCGCTTTAACTTTATAAATAATACCCATAAAACATGTGCCTAGATAAAATAACGGCCAAAATTACAATAAATTCTACTTGCATGATTTTACACATAAGAAATCTTTTGAAGTAACCAATATAAAATACCTTTAGGGATAAAAACCAATAATAGGCCATACTGATTTCAAACAACTTAACATTATATAAATACATGAATTCAAGGTGGTTTTTAGTTGATAAGCATCCTGCATCATAAAAGGCTTCCCTTTTTAATTCCTGACTATAGAGCTGCGAATTAATCAACTGAAAATATTTTATTTTTCCTTTTGTCGCTGTCATTTTCCCAAACTTCATATCTTGGATTATCCTTGTCATCAAAATACCAAATTGCCATTACTAAACGATTATTATCGTTTGCAACTTTTATCGTGCCAGCAAAATCTTTATCAATAGAGGTTCGTATTAAACAGCTATTATAATTTACTTTAATACCATTTTGTCCTTCGGTGAACTCTGTACAAACAGACAAATATGCATTCCTACTACTGTGATTTTTGTAATTCACAGCCAACTCATATTCTTGCTCAATAAGAAAAGATTTTGATGCAATAAGTTCAGAAGTTGTACCGTATATAGCATTAGGATCAGGCTCTTCGTCCGTATTTTCGTCTTCCACTACAACTGTGACTTCAACAGGTTCAATAGCTGGTGAAGTGCTCGATGAACCGCCTCCACCACATGCGACTATTAAAAAACTCATCATATAAAAAAATGCAATATTAGTAGATTTCATGATATTTTCCTTATTGTTTAAATACGTTCTTAATAGTGCTTTTTTCTACCGTAAACCAATCTGTATTTTGAGCTCCTGAAGAAGTTACGAAACTATGGAAATCAGGGTAAGCATATTTAATATCCATATACTCAACTGGATGCTCCCACTCGTAAGGAATATTAAGTGCCCATGGCATACCATTAGCATTTATAAAATACTCTCCATTATTAGCATTTGAGGCGTCGTCACCACGACCAAAAAATTTAGCTTGAAAAGCTTCTGTTGGAGCTTGATTTTTAAGATGAATTTCAAAGCGTCTTTCTGGTGCCTCTCCAAATACGTAGCTCCTTGTATGCCCTTTTGAAGCGAATATAAATGGGTCATAAGGGAAGTCTCCAACATTCGCTATATCTACATTAGCTTCCATAGGGATTTCTAATGAAAATGTCATTTGAATATTTGAGCCACAGCCCTTTTCTGTTCGATAATATTTACAATTTTCACCTGCAGTAACAAAATCCAAAAGGTCATCCGCTATAATAAAAATCGCTTCATTTCGTTCTTCTTCTAATGGTGAAATATTTTGCACAACGTTATTAATTTTGAAAATTAAACGACTTGAATCGACTTCATTACTTAATAAGCCAGGCAGTCTAAATGCAAAACCGTTGTGATAAGCGGCTCCAATTGCAACGACTTCTCCTTCTATCTTAACGCGCATTAGAGTCCCCTCCACGTTATAAGATGAAAGACGATAATGAACAACCAAGTCATTCATATCGTAATCCCCAACTAACGGCCAGTTATCTTCGAAAGCTAGCGTAGCCCATGTATCAGCAGAGGGATAATGCATAGCTGTCACGTTTTGTTCCGCGATATCAATGGCATAATCTTCTACTTCACCATCGGACACACCACCAATAGGAGATAGATTTTCTTCTGAGCTTAATCTAAACCGTGTCCAAGTTGTTCCCTGTTCAGCCCACGTAGGCACGTCGTATGCCACAACATTACTACCAGAAGTCACCGCCTCAGCAATTATTATTTGTTCATCTGAATCAAATTCTCCATCTTTATCAGAATCGAGCCAAGCGTTGACAAATCCGTCAGCTGAAGATGTAAGGTCAACAAGGGAAGTTCTACCGGCCTCAACACCGGTGACAAATTCAATGCCATCATTGTCATTAACTTCCGAACCATTATTAGCATAAGCATTAGGCTCACTCTCGACAGTTTGCCCTAAGAATAACGTGCCATCACCTACATCATGGCGAGCACCATTATTATTTATGCTAGAGCCATAAGTATCAGGGGCATCACCAAAGTCCGTTGTAGGTGAGTCTTGGGAAATAATTGGGGCAAGTGCGCAACGTGCACCATCATTATTACTAGACGATGGCCCATAAGCAAAAAATTCAGCCACGGGATAATCCCAATTAATATTAATCCTGAAAATTTTTCCGTCATTGTTTCGGCTGATATATAAGTTACCGGTAACATCAAAATAAACCGCACCAAATACACCAGACACTCCTACATTACTTACTTTTAAAGAGGTTCCTGCTTGAACATCAATCTCCCAAAGGTTGCCCCAACGATCAACCGCATAAGCGTACCCATTATCAGGGTGAAAGGCTAAATCATAAATAACAAGATCGAGGTCATTGCCGTTAACGACATTTATTAAATCTAAGTAATCATCGTTATCTTCATCTAATGAAACGCGAAACAAACCATAATTACCGCCTGGGCGATAAAGGTAATAAGTATTTTCGGTGACGGAAATGTCACCAACATAAAATCCCTTACTCGGAAGGTTGCTTAGAGGTATGGGTAAAACATTAAGGTCTGAACCAATACGAACAATAGTGCCGTAATAATAATTATACGCGTATAAATAACGGTCATGAATATTGAATGCCAATGCGTTCATCTTTTCTTGACCCCAATCATTTGGTGAGAATTTTTCGTAAAACCCAGTAGCTAGCTGAACACTATATAAATTTGCAATCTTGTCTTGTATTAAAAAAGCTTCTGCGGGGCATTCATCAAAAGATTGTGCGTTTAAACCAAGGCTACTAAATCCTATTGCAAAGAGAGTACTTTGAATTGAGTTTATTTTGACTGAATTTAACATAATGCGCTTTACCTCTACGGAATACTTATTCTTACAAGATATGAGCAAAATACACGCCAAAAAATGATAGGTTTAATTATCAATAACTTACCTGTTATTTTTATTTTTTTTAAATAATTGCAAAAATATTTCGCAATTTAAGAATGCAAAATAGAAATGAATCTATTCAATAATGCAATGACATGCTGACGCAAAGTAGAGTGAGGCATTTTTATATCAGTACTTTTATAAAATGGAGCTATGATTTCCGTCAGGATATTTAAGTAGAGTTTTAAAACAGATTGTCATATTAACAGCTGTATTTACGAAAGTGAAAATACTGCACTAGATAACGTCATTATTGAATATTACTGCGAAGTTAGCGCTTAACGGGATAACAGCAAACTAATAACAGTTTTGTAAATAATGCTTGGTAAATAAACTGCGCTGACAAAACCGTAACTAAAACAATTAGCCACGGTTATTAGTCATCGTGAGAGTTCGTAGCTCTATATCATTTAAATTTAGTTGTACCCTAATACGTAGTTTTCAGTTTCTTCATTATCGATTGAATCCGCCATTAGATATTCACTAGCATCTGTTGAAAGTATATCTACATGATTATATTCATCGCCTTGGTTCCTATCCTTACAAGTTACTTTCAGTTGCTTAGAAGAAAGTATTATCCGTGTATTCATTCTATTTTGACTATTTAACATGATCTAACCCTCTTATTAAAAAACGTACAAGTTAACTCTGCATTAAAAGTGCCAAAGTTAGGTTTTTATTACCTTATGATTTATAAGCGTTTAATAAAACGTTGAGTAAAACTCTTGCAGATTGGGAATGATTCTGCAAAATAATATTTATCCAGGGGAGAAGTATATAGTGCATTTCAAGCTATCAACCTTTTCTGTTTCATTTGAGCATTACAAGTTTTTTCAATTGTAATATTACTGATGTAAAATAAACTGTTTAGAATTATTGTTTAGGTAAATATAAACAATAATGTTATCTCGGTATGTGCCCCTTTGCGCCATAGAATCATAAAATTTAATACCTAAAATCATATTAATCTAATGTCCGCTTTGGTTCTTTATAATCAAATTTTAATTTTTGACTTTATGAATTCCTGATGAAATTTAGAACAATTCTATTATCTAACGCAGGGCTGATTTTCATCGGTTCAAATGTCGCTCGATAAGCCAAGGCTAAGGTCTTCTTTCGTATCAAAGTGATCATTTGAGAGGATGTTTTTAACTGATGGTTTACGTCAGCAATGTGGTAAAAGTGAGCTTTTGAAGACAATACTATTTAGGAATTGGTAATCTCAAACATTATGCGCTGTCAAATTCCTCAAATAATTACTTGCCCCCCAAATGAGAATACTGAGGATGTTCACATTCCCGGCGAGATTAACCAATAATGAATAGAAAAATATTGATTATCGATTTTAGAGTAGGCACTTCACTAAGTTAAATGAACTACTCGGAAGAGTCCCCTCTTAATTAATACAGATGCACTTTTTTAAGTTAAGAAACTGAAATTCCATATATTAAGCTACATTCGTGACTTGAGCTCTTTAGAACCACATAATTCCTATCCAATTTCATTAGAATCATCCTAGCTCTATATTGGAATGTTTAATAAATTTGTATAAATGTTCTGTTTCATCTAGTAACAAACCCATTGGTCGGTTAGAATAAACTATCGACTAAGGGGGTTTCGATATGAGAGATGCTGAACAAACACGACAAAAAATATTAGACATTAGTGCTGACGAAATTCATCAAAATGGATTCACTGCAACTAGTTTGTCTATAATTCTTAAGCGTTGTGATATATCAAAAGGTGCTTTATATCACCATTTTTCAAATAAAATGGAACTCGGCTACGCCGTATTTGAAGAAGTTTATACTCCAATGTTTTTGTCGATGTGGGCTCCAGCTGTAGAAATTGAAGACCCTATATCAGGTTTATGTAATTTCTTTGAAGATATGTCTAAAGAAATGAGTTGTGATGAAGTAGTTTGTGGTTGCCCTCTCAATAATTTGTGCCAAGAAATGTCTGGAGTTGATGAAGGGTTTCGCCTTAGAATCCTAAATATGCAACAACAACTAAACCACCTAATAGCATTTAATCTTCAGCGAGTATCATCAGAATTAAGGGAAGGATTAGATTTTAATCAAGTCGCTTACTTTATTGTCTCCTCTTTTCATGGTTCCTCTAGCTTAAGTAAGAGTGCCAAAAACAAAGATCTTTTTGATAAAGTTATTTCTGAACTTTGTTGTTATATCCGTCATTTACGAAAATAGTTTACCTAATTACAGCGATTTTTCCTTTCCATATTCCAAAAAGAAATAAGCACTTAATAATTTATTATTAAAAAAACATTTACAAACCGAGCGGTCGGTACGTAAAATACACCATATATTAAATCTCTCTTCTTCTATTACCAAAGGAACTGCTATGAAAAATATAATTGTTATTTTCTCTCTGCTATTTAGCTTATCTGTCTTCGCTACTTCGGAGCAAAATTCACCGTTTTCTACAATAGAAAATACAGGTAATAAGTTATTTAGTCATATAGCAAGTAGTCAACAAGAGTTAAAGAAATTTCCTGATCTAATGAGAGAAATTGTAGAAAAAGAGCTAATGCCAACTGTTGATTACAAATATGCAGCTTACAAAATTTTAGGAAAGGAATTAAAGAAAACATCAAAAGAGCAACGAGCAAAGTTTGTTAAATCAATGCGCTATTATTTAGTTCGTACTTATGCATCGGCTCTAAATCAATATAAAAATCAAAAAGTTATTTATGAAAAAGGCAAAGTAAAAAGCAATGCAAAAATGGCTTCAGTTAATGCAAGAATTGTTGATTCGAACAAACCTGATATTCATTTAACTTTTCAAATGCGTAAAAACAAAAAGACAGGTGAATGGAAAGCTTATGACTTGGTTGTAGAAGGCATTTCACTATTAAGTAGTAAACAAGCTGAATTCAAAGGCCGAATCGCTAAATATGGTATTGATCAAGTTACCGTAGAATTAGCCGCTTTAACTAAGTAAATCGATTGATATCAACTACCTGTAAATAATCAGGGTAATAACACCTAGATATTATTACCCTGTCTATCGCATTTTCTATTTATGCTGATGGATCTATAAAAGCTAAAATAAAATAAGAATTACTTTCGAGTTAAGTGATCTATTTTTTTCCAACGTCCATCTTCATGTTTAATTTCATAAAAAGGCCAATAGTTATTATCAACACGTAATGTAATAACTTTAGAGATGTTTTTAAAATCTAATGTTTTAACCATTACCGATGTTTTATGCTCTTTATCCTTTACCGCTTTAACAAAATCATCCGTATTTTTGATAGGTTTCCCATCTATTTCAACTATACGACGCATGGCATAAAGACCATATCGAGTAGCAGGAGAGCCATAACTATAACTCGCTACATAAACGCCGTCTGAGCCGACATTTCCTTGTTGTTGTGCTGCGCGATGTGGTGAATGAAGATATAAACCTGACCAATAAAACACTTGTTCTATATCTTGACCGTATAAAGGCGTTGTTGATAACACGCCTGAATGCACTTTGCCCTCACTAAAGTAAGTGACCTTTATTTCAGGAGACTGTGACAATAATTCAACCTGTCTAAAGGATGACACTGGCGTTTCATTAATTTCTAATAAAATATCTCCGCGTTGAAATAACTCGGCACTTTTAGAACTTTTAGCAACATTGTATACCGCTAACAATTTATCTGTCTGTGGATTTTGCTTTGCCAGCTTTGTTAACCACTTTTCAGGTAACCCCATTTTCAGAGCATCAACAGGTGCAATTTTAGTCAAATTCAAATCTGTTGAATAAAGCGCTTTTTTGCTTTCATGCAATTCTATTAATTCAATAACGTACTCAACAGGAAGACCAGCCAAAACGGTGTTAACATCATCGCCATTTCTTTCTTCAAACATTGACCACAATGCACTTACTTCATTAGATTTATTAACGATTATGCCATCAACAGCCATATTAGGGTTTACTAGACTTACTATTTCAATATTTCTTTCTATAAATTGAGGAGCCTTAAATTGTGTAAGCCAAAGTTCATCAATAGTATTTACCATTGTTTCTCGATATTCGACAACACCATCATAATTAAGCCCCATTTGCATAATCTGTTCGCCTTGTAAAACTGGAGTTTTACTCAAAGTGGCTTCTGCTAACGGGACGTTTAGTACGCTTTCAGGTTTATAAGAAATTAATGCTAAATTATGTAATGGATGGATATACTCAACTTTACCTTTAACTTCGACTCGATTATTGAAAATTATTTTAACATCACCTAATGAGCTAAATACGACACTTCTAGCAACAACCACTAAGCCTTTTTCAATATCGACTATTACACCCGTTCCCCCTTTTATACTATTGCCACTTCGTCCTTGAATAGAATACGGGCTCGAAAAATTAACTCCAACTAACGAATGCTCTAATTTATCACTAGCTATCAAAGCTCCATTGTTATTGCTTTCATCAACTTTAGCGATAATTTCAGGTTCTTGTGGTGATAAAACACATGGCCAATAACCTACAGCCGAATTTCTCTGGCAAAAACTATGCTCAAACCAAGTTCTATTTATTTCAACAAGTGAATAATTGCTCGTATCAGGATTACTTAGGTTGTAGTAGCGTAGGTGAATTTTTTCGCCATCTTCAATTTTGCTCAATTGCTGATTAAACGCTTCTACAGTATCAACCTTAACACCATTAAACTCGGTAATTACTGTTTTATTAGGTACTCCTGCTTGTTTAAAACTTCCTGCAGAAATTGCGACATAAACACCCTTAATAGGTTTATTAAAATGCCTAGCTTGTTGATAAGACAAATTATGAAAAATCCCTCCATCAAATTTCAAAAAAGCAGTGGGAGTGATTTCATATAAGTCGTCAACATTAACCTCTAGTGATAATGATTCACCTCTCCTTAAGATAGACAAATTTATACTTTGATTTACATTATCATTGATTTTACTTTCAAGAGCCGAGAACTCAGCCACTAATTGATCATTGACAGCTAATAGAATATCTCCCACTTCAAGAGAACTATCAGCAGAACTATCTGGAATAATAGAATTAACCACTAACAAACCGAGTAAATTAGGAAAGCTATCTCGGTATTTTTTTTCTACATCATCATTAAGTCCTAACCTTTTCAACTCTGCATATGGTTTAACATTAAAAGTTGTTTGAATTGAGCCTCGAGGAATTTCTTCATCATTTTGTAGCTTCTTGAGCGCTATTTTGATTTTTTCTAGTGGTAAATAAAAAGCATTCGCTGATTTTGATTGGCTACCGGCATTTAAAGCCACCACTTCACCCTGAATATTTATCACTGGTGAACCTGAAGACCCTCCAGTAGAAGCAGTAGCGGCTTGAATGTAAGAGATATTAAAATCATTATACCTTCCTCTACCATAAAGAGGCGCGTCACGATCAAGCCTTGCGATAGTGCCGTCTAAAATTGAAATTTTTTGTCCTGCATCATTGCCAATAATACGAATTTCTTGACCTATTTTAGGGTTACTTTGGCTCAACGTAAATTGATGGGGTTTTAAGTGCTTGATCTTTTTCGGGTCATATCGAAAAAAACCAAAATCATGAACAGGATCAATATATAAAGGTGTTAAATCAATTTCTTCATTATTAATTAATATTGCTTTAGCCGTTACTGGCCCAGGTGTCACTATATGGCGATTAGTTAAAATAATGCCTTTTTCAGCATCTACAATAAACCCTGTTCCATAACTACTACTATTCCATTTTTCATCAAAGCTAACGGGTACGTCAGTTTGGATACTGACCACACCACTTGATACTAATTCTACCGTGTCATTCCAGTTTTTTTTGGTTGGTTCAGGTAAGTAATGAGCAAATATGACAAGTGAAAACAATACAGCTAACAACACAAAAACCAGTGCTATTTTTTTATTTTTCATGAACATCCCTATTAATCTTTTCCATTGATTTTTATATATAAATTTCATTCATATATATAATGAAAAGTGAGGATACGATGACATAAAAAAATAGTCAAACTAACAAGCACTATAAGTTAAGCTTTATTGATTTCACTACAAACTTTAAACAACTCCAGAGTTTATTTGCTATCTGCGGCAATTGGGTGAATGACAGCTTTAGTAATTTTTCCGTGCTGATATTTAATAAATGGCTGACTAATATAACCATTTGATTTAGATGTTTTCCATTGAGATAACAGTTCAGAATCTGTTGTAATATTAACAATAATTCCTGTCGATTTATGCGTTTTTGCCACATTTCGATCATGTTTCAATTCACTAGAAAAACTTTTCTCTCTGGTAGCTGCAACAATACAAATCCTGTGTTCTATAGCACGAGAAACTAAACAAAACTCAGCTTCGCTTGCTTCTTGAATATCAAAAGGAACAAGTAATACATGAATATTGTTCAAAGCTGCACATTGAACCACTTCAGGTATATTAGCGTCATCAGCAGTTAACATAGCCACTTTAATATTTCCTTGCTCAAGCGGTAATTCTACAATATTTAATTGATCACCAATTTCCGTCCATTGATATCTTTGACAAAAATGTAACTGTGGTTGAGTAGCAAATAAACCATTTTTGCTGATAATAACTGCTCGATGTTCACCCTCAATAATTAAGCTTGTACAAACATATTGAAAAGGCCTTAATTCCAAACTGATTTGCCGTATTAGTTGCTGACTCAACGATTCTAATAGCGATCTTTGTTCTATATCATTAATGATATTTTTATCATCAATAAAGAATAATTCGGGCAATTGAATAATGTCGCTCAAATTATTTATTATATAATGACAAACATCTTCAATTGCTTGTTCATTAGATTTATAAGTGGCGAATATAGCGACATTAGTAGTGGCAGGAACCAAATTATTATCACACGATTGTGCACTTTCAGATACGGTTTGATAGAGTTCAGGCCGTCGCTGCTTAACCAAATCAGTTCCATCTGGTCGAAACTTACTATTATCTTCTTTTTCTAATGAACTTAAATCTATATCAGCAAAAACAAAACCTTCTTCATTATGATCCAGTTTTGCTAACACCTTCCCTTCAGGAGAAACTATTTGGCTTTGGCCGACACCTGTTTGTTGGTGATTTGAAAGTAGGTAATCATTTGAATTTACATCATATTCATTACTTGTTAGTAAATTTCCTATTTTATTTGCTGATGCTACAAATACCCTATTTTCACAAGCACGCGTAGGATCATGAAAAGTACATTGGTCCAACGCAGCGGTATTTATTGTATTACACAATAATGAGGCTCCTTTTAGCTTAAGCTTTCGAGCTTTCGCAAAAGTCATACTGTCATCCCCCAACATAAAACCAAGATTACCTATATCTGAAGGGATAATTTCTGAAGCTTCATTCCCATGAACAAAAAAAGTTTTTTCATGTTTTGCTAACTGTTGTTTATCTTCTTGATAAATAAGTTCACCACAAGGGGAAAATAGACATGTAGTCACACTAATATTTGATTTAAGATCATTATTATTGTGATCACGAGAGTCATCACGACGTATCGTTACATTCAGGGCAATATAACAATTATATTTAATCGCGTGTTCTGATATTTCTTGTAAAAAATCACCATCAATTGATAACGCATTGTTCCATGCTTCGTTTTGATCAACATACCAAGGTGAGGTATTGCAAAACTCAGGAAGTATAATGATAGAAGGATTACAAGCAGCTGCATTATCTATCAAACGAATACAAGCTGCTAAGTTTTCTCGGACATCGGAACAGGTGGCAAATTGAGTAACAACTACTCGCATGATTAATATTTTCCGTAAACATTTAATAATTCTATAAACAGTATGGGGGCTTAGTTTTATCAAACAAGTATTATCTGAGCCATTAACAAAGGCAATAACATTTATAATTTTGCCTTTGAATCAAACCCAAGTTCCTGAAGTAGAAAATAAGATATTAAAATTAGCTTAATTTTGTATTAATCGTAATTTCACTTTCCAACGATTTATGCACCGGACATTTATCCGCTATTGCTAGCAGTTTTTGACGATCTTCCTCAGTAATATCACCAGTTAAAGTAATATTACGGTCAAACTGATCAACTTTACCCGTTGACTGTTCACAGGTTGAACAGTCAGTTGCATGAATTTTATCGTGACTAATATCCACTTGCACATGCTCTAATGGAATGTTTTTTCTTCTTGCATACATTCTAATCGTCATAGAGGTACAAGCACCAAGGCCTGCACTAATTAATTGATAAGGCGTTGGTCCAAGAAAGTCACCTCCATAGCTTTCCGGTTCATCAGCAACAAGGTGATGCCCTGCCGCGCTGATATCTTGGATAAAGCTTGTTGGATCGGCTTCACTGACACGTACAATCCCTTCTGGTGCATTCATTAGCTTAGGCAATAATGTAACATCAATATAACGTTGTACCCATGCAGCAATAATATCTGAAACATAATCAGCATCCTGAGGCTTAGTTAGCAAATGGTCTGCATTATCTAAAGTAATAAAGCTTTTAGGATGCTTGGCTAGTTGAAAAATTCTAGCGGCATTATCTAGTTCAACCGTTTCATCTAGTGGCGCATGTAAAACAAGTAACGCCTTTTTAAGAGAACTAATTTTAGTTTCAAGGTTAGTGCCTGAAATATCATCCAAAAATTGTTGTTTAATGGTAAAAATTCTTCCGCCTAACTCAACGTCTGCTTCTCCTTCATTTTGAATAGCATTAACTTGCTGTTTGAAGTTATGAGTGACGTGACTTGGATCTGCTGGAGCACCGATAGAGATTACCGCCTTAGCTTCTTTTATTTGATCAGCAGCCGCTAATATCGCAGCCCCACCTAAAGAGTGCCCAATCAACAACTGCGGAGCTTGATAATGTTCACGTAAATAGTTGGCAGCAAGTATTAAATCTTGAATATTTGAACTAAAACTTGTATTTGAAAATTCACCACCCGAGTGTCCTAAACCAGTAAAATCAAACCTAAGTACAGCAATACCTAAAGACGCTAAACGCTGAGCAATTCTTCTGGCTGCTGGAATATCTTTAGAGCACGTAAAACAATGAGCAAATAATGCAAAGGCGGCAGGCTTTCCGCTAGGTAAATCTAAACGAGCTGCCAATGTTGAACCATCATATCCAGTAAATTCTAAGCGTTCTGTTTTCATTATTTTCTCCATTGAATAAAAGGTAAATATGTCAAACTAATTTCGATGAGAAAGGCGCTAAAATAGCGCCAATATATTTAAGAATTCTTAGTTGTTAATGCCTTGCCTAATAATGAGATAGCAGCCGCTAATAAAACAAGGTCTTTGAGTAGAAATTGACCAGGTACAACATTTAATGCTGGAAAACCACCAAGACTTGCTTCCCATACTGGCGCTGAAAGTAAAAAGCTAGACGTTGTCGCAAAAGTAGCAATAGCCGCTAAACTCCCCGCTATTGCTATATTCCTATGAAAGAATGCAAATAAAATAGCTGCAGCGGTTGCTATTTCAACCGTACCTATAAACATTGACGCCCCTTCTACGCTAAAGACACTATACAACCAAGATGTAAGAGGGCTAGATGCGACAAGTCCCTGAATTGCATTTGCTTCATAAGCAGTAAATTTCATCGCGCCTATCCAAGCTAAGATCACCACTACAGAATAGCGTAGTGCAGAATCGCCAATCAACGTAATAGTTTCACTTAACGGACGTGTATTTGAATGAGCATTGGTTGTATTTATTGATGTTGTAGTAGTCATGATTCATCACCTTATTTTTGATAAATATTGTTTTAACTTTGAATATATTTAATTAAGCAGCGGTTGTTTGGGCTGTTAATAATTTTTTAAAAGAGCCATCATTTAGCGACGCTTGTAAATCGTCATTACCACCTAAATGTTGACCGCCAACAAAAATTTGAGGAACTGTTTTTCGATTACTACGCATTTGCATTTCTTGTGTTAACTTTGTGTCATTTGTTATTTCAAACTCCTCAAAATTAACACCTAAATCGTTCAATGTTGCTTTTGCTTTTTTACAAAATGGACAGTAGCCTTTGGTGTATATTTGAACGTGTGTCATTGCCTTTTCCTTATCTGTCGTTAGTTTCGATATCAATAGAGCCATTATGACAAACATAAAAATACGAACAATGCACAATAGTCTTTATTATTTACACTATTCGTCTACAATGAATTTATTATTAATGTAACTGAGCTTGTTATGGAAATTCTTAGCGATATACTCAAAACTTTACGTGTAGATGGCAGCGTTTATTTCTGCGATCATGTTGAATATCCGTGGACAAAAGAGTTTATTGATACTTCAACAGCAAGTTTTCACTTAGTGAGGCAAGGTTCATGTTGGATAAAAGTTGGAGATAAAATAGAGCGATTAAATTCAGGGGACTTAGTTTTTCTCGGGCCTGAGGTAGACCATATATTAACCAGCACTTCACCTTTAAATAATACAGAGTTATTAAATGATAGTACGTTGTTGTTATGTGGTTATTGCAGTTTTGAACAAGATACATTAACACCGTTAAAAGATATTTTTTCTGAATTGACCATTGTAAGAGAACAAGAACTTATCAAGCACCCTTGGCTAAAAAGCACTTTTGATCAATTAAGTTCAGAATATATGGCTCAAAATCCAGGTAATGAAATTATCGTCAACAAACTCACTGAAGTGGTATTAGTAGAGTTAATAAGGATTAATTTTGGTCGTAAAAAGCAAAACTCTTTTTTATTAGCACTAAATGACAAGCGTATTTCGAATGCTCTACAACTGATGCATGAAACTCCCCACGAACCTTGGACTATCGAAATACTGGCAAACAAAATTGGCATGTCACGTGCTGCGTTTGCGAAAAAATTTCATGAACTTGTTGGCCAAACAATGTTTTCCTACTTGTCTCAATTAAGAGTACAAAAAGCAAAACATCAATTACTTAATACAAATTTAAGGGTTGATGATATTGCACTAAATATTGGCTATGAATCTGAAAGAGCATTCACTAAAACATTTGGTAAATATGTAGGTATGACACCTAAACAGTACCGTAAGAACAATTGAATATTTAGCTAATATCTGTAAAAAGTCCGCAGAGCCAAATGGATGATCAATGTTTAATTTTACTTTCTTTTCTTTTATTTTTTCCTCCCTATAGTTTACCGACCAATGGCTTTGCTCTACATATTCATGCGTGGAGCAATTCTTCATTTTTTACTTATGGCCACTTTCGTGCGTTCAATAGCTAGCTAAGCTAAATGAAAATCAAACCAAGACGACTCCATTTATACCAAGCCGATACAATGCTGATACCAAAAAATAACATCCCCCTTTAGCTCACTGTTATTTATCGTTAGGTTAATAAATAAGCAAATAAGGCAAGTTAACTTCAATATTTTCTTGGTTACTTTAATGAAAGGATCTCAAAACAAACAAATCTAAATGATAATGATTTGCATTTAGATTTGCATTGTGTACAATTCGGCACAACTTTAACAAATCAAATAATAAGTGTAGAATTTTCATGCTAAAACAAAAAGTATCTGTCGCTATATCTTTAGCTCTTTTATCTCTTCCCCAAAAAGCTACTGCTGATGTTACAAATATTGAAGTAATTGAAGTAACAGGTAGCTACTTTAACGATTATAAAATCGATAATGCTTCAGGTGCGATGCGAACTAATACCTCTCTTTTAGAGACAGCCCAAGCAGTAACCGTGATTCCTGAAACAATTATTGACGAACAGCTTGCAACTACTCTAGGTGAAGTGCTCTTAAATGATGCGAGTTTATCTCCCGGCTCAAAACAACGTAACCGAGAAGTTTTTAACTCTAGAGGCTTTACATTAAGTTCTTCAAATGGTTATTTACGAAACGGCCACCAGCATTGGTCACATTACCAACAACCAATAGAAACACTGTCTCGAGTTGAAGTAATTAAAGGTCCATCAAGTATTCTTTATGGGCAATCAGCTCCTGGTGGTCTTATAAATATGGTGACTAAGAAGCCAACAACTGAACGTTTATTTGATTTAAGTGTAGACACTGATCAAAATGGCTCTTCTCGCTTTATGTTAGATGCTGGTGGAGAGATAGTTAACGATTTCTCATATCGAGGCGTGCTAGTAAAGCAAGACGTAAAGTTCTCTCGTGAATATCCAAACGAAGAAGAGCGTAAACGCGATCGCTTTCTTGGCTCATTAGCACTTAATTATGACTTCACTGAAAACTTATCTGTAAATGTTTATTATGATCGAACCAATGATAAAGCTGGTTTAGATACTGGATCATGGCTTGATAATAACGGTGATGTTATAGGCAGCGATAAAACAATTTATGATTTTTCATGGGCTTTCACAGATATAACCGTAAACAACGTTGGCACAGACATATCATATTATTTAGATGCTCAATGGATGATAAAACTTGGTTACAACGAACAAACTTTTGAACGCCAACGTTTTGAATCAGCACCTAAAAAACCATCAGACTATATACTTGGTGATAACTATACCTCTAACCCTTATGACAGGTTTGATGATTGGCAATTTAAAACAGCATATATTGATTTAACCGGTGAATTTTCAATTGCTTCAACAGAGCACCAAGTACTATTTGGTATGAATAGTTTAGATTATTACTACGGGCAACTGAGAATTAGGGCAGATTCAGTAGATTATATTCTAGGTCAAAATGAGCCAGCTAAACCTGATATTAGCTATAAAACCGATGATAGTTTATATACTAGCGAATATGACTACTATGGTTTTTACTTTCAAGATTTAGTTTCATTCAACGAACATTGGCAGGTGGTTTTTGGTGGTCGTTTTGATCAACAAAATAAAGAAAATGCTGATAGTGAATCTTTTGTACCAAAATTTGGTGTTTTATATCACCCACTTGAAACAGCAACAATTTACTTTAATTATTCAGAAGGCTTTGAGCCAACATCAAGTGAAACTTTAAATGAAGAAACAGACAAAAACTATGGTATGAAGCTTGAAGCTGTTACCTCTGAACAAATGGAAATCGGTGCAAAATGGCAAATATCTGACCGATTATTAATTGAAACAGCCCTATTTGATATTGAAAAAACGGGCGCATCTATTACAAAACAATTAGAAAACGACCCGAATTTTGAAACAATCACCACTCAAGCTGGTTTGCAACGACATAAAGGTTTTGAATTGTCAGCACAAGGTGCAATAACTGATAGGTTATTTTTGATGGCCTCAACCATGTATCTTGATGCGGTATATGAAAAAGACAATACATATCAAGGTAAGGCTCCAGTTGATGCTCCTATGTGGTCAGCATCTGTTTGGTCTCGATATGAAGTAACAGAAAAGCTAGCCGTTAATGCAGGCCTTTTTTATCAAGGTGAAAGATTTGCAGACAACGAAAACACTGTCACTAAAGATGCTTATACAAGAGTAGACTTTGGGGCAACCTACCGTACAGAAATATCAGGTATATCAATCGACTATCGCTTGAATATTGAAAACTTACTTGATACTGATTATCTCGCTGGTGGTGGTCTTAACAATGTCACTATTGGCGGCGAACGAATGGCTCGTTTTGAGATAAAAACATCTTTTTAATATCCACTCAAGATAGATCTTTTGTCTACCTTTTTTAACTTAACAAAGAAAATAAATCAGCACATAAGTGCTGATTTATGGTGTAACTATGAATACAAGAAAAGTACTATTTTGGACACATTTACTTTTAGGATGTAGCGCTGCTATTTTTATTTTTTTGATGTCTATTACAGGCGTTGCGCTGACATATGAGCGCCAAATGATAAAAACGGCAGAGCAAGCAGATTACCCTGCGGCACCAGCAAGTCACAGTCAAACCTTACCAATGACTGATTTTGTTAATATTGCCAAGCAATACAAAACTAAAAGAAACACAGAAGTCGTTTTGATAAATGAGCAAGGCGCCCCTGTTTTAATTAAAGATGGTCGAAAAACAATTGCCTATCTTAACCCTTTTACGGCACAAGAAATGGAACGACCTGGTGAAGCAACAGTTATCTTTTTAGGTAAATTGAGAGCATTTCATCGATGGTTAACATTAGATGGAAAGTTCAGCGAGACTGGACGATGGGTTAACGGTATAGCTAACATTATTTTTATTGTTTTAGCATTAACCGGTTTGTATTTATGGTTGCCTAAACGATTTAATAAGCGGGCTGTCAAACAAAAGCTAGTACTTACTGGAAATTACCAAACAAAAACGGTTAGAAATTACCAATGGCATAATGTATTTGGTTTTTATGCATTACCCGTGCTGCTTGTTGTTACTGTAACGGCAGTATTCTTTTCTTTTAAATGGCCAGGGCAAACACTTAAGCAATATGTATCATCTGAAGCAACGTCTTTGCCTAAACCAACTCGTTTACCTGTAGATAATATCAAGCAAACTTTATCAATAAATCAGCAAATAAATATTGTAAAAGAGCACGAGCCTCAATGGCAGACTATTCGTTTTGCTCTAAGTGAACACCCAACTGATTTACAACTATTTTCAATTGACACTGGTAATGGCGGAGAGCCACAAAAACGTATGTCTTTAGCACTTGATACTATTAATGGCACTATTATCCAAGAGCAAAGGTTTGAACAACTTTCTAATTACCAAAAAGTAAGAAGCTATATTCGATTTCTTCACACAGGGGAAGCCTTTGGTTTAATAGGCCAAACCTTAGCCGGTTTAGCTTCATTAATAGCTTGCTTGTTGGTCTATACAGGCATAATGCTATCTTGGAGAAGATGGGTAAATAGCAGAGAAAATAACAATTCTAATATGCCACTAAACGCCAATAATGCTAAATAAAATATAAAAGGGATATAACATAAATCTGTTATTTCCCTTTCAAAATTAATGTAATGACTCAGCTAATGATTTTCTGAAACAATATTGATGATTTTTTGATTTAAGGAGAAGAATTCAAATGCTCAGATAGACTTACTTTTATATTTT
>JAGSHH010000059.1 GCA_023954655.1 Colwelliaceae bacterium | reverse complement strand
CATGACGGTTCAACAAATGGTTGATGAAGGTACACGACGTGCCTATTTAAATCCTGACAACCCTCTCCGTGCTTCCATTGTTAAAGATCCTGCTGGCGAACGTATCAATACTAAAGACAATACACCATCTGTAGTTCATATAGATATGGTTGCTGGGAGTGGTATTGAAGTAATGATCGCTGCTAAAGGCGGCGGTAGCGAAAATAAATCGAAAATGGTGATGCTAAACCCTAGCGATTCTATTGCTGATTGGGTAGTGAAAACCTTGCCAACTATGGGAGCCGGGTGGTGTCCTCGAGGCATGTTAGGCATAGGTATAGGTGGTACAGCTGAAAAAGCAGGCGTATTAGCAAAAGAAAGTTTGATGGACCCTGTAGATATTCAAGAACTGATCGAGCGTGGCGCAGAAACAGCGGAAGAAAAATTGCGCTTAGAGATATATGAAAAAGTTAATAAATTAGGCATAGGTGCCCAAGGTTTAGGTGGTTTAACAACCGTTGTAGATATTAAAATAAATTCTGTACCAACACATGCGGCATCAAAACCTGTAGTCATGATCCCAAATTGTGCAGCAACTCGTCACGTTCACTTTCACCTTGATGGTTCTGGTCCTGCCGATTTAACACCTCCAAAGTTAGAAGAGTGGCCTGAGATTACATGGGAAGTAGGTGAAAACGTTCGCAGAGTTAATGTTGATAATCTAAATAAAACAGATATTAGCAGTTGGAAGACCGGCGAAACTGTTTTATTAAGCGGTACAATTTTAACTGGACGAGATGCTGCACATAAACGTATTCAAGATATGTTAGCTAAAGGTGAAGAACTACCCGTTGATTTCACTGATAAATTTATATATTACGTGGGTCCGGTTGATGCTATTGGTGATGAAGCTGTAGGTCCTGCGGGCCCTACAACGGCAACACGTATGGATAAATTTACCGAAATGATGCTAGCTGAAACGGGCCTACTAGGCACTATTGGTAAAGCTGAACGTGGTCCAAAAACTGTTGAAACAATTAAAAACCATCAATCAGTGTATTTAATGGCTGTTGGTGGAGCTGCATATTTAGTTTCTAAGGCCATTAAGAAAGCTAAAGTTGTTGCTTTTGAAGATATGGGTATGGAAGCTATTTATGAGTTTGAAGTGGAAGATATGCCTGTAACCGTTGCTGTTGATAGTAGTGGTGAGTCAGCACATGTTACTGGTCCAGCAATTTGGCAAGCAAAAATTGAAGAATTAGACCAAAAACTATCTAAATAATCTATTTTCTTTGATTAGGTTTAATTATTTTTTAAAACGCCCTTTGGGCGTTTTTTTTATGCATCAATTTAAGTATATTTTATCGATTGTTAGACTCTGAAACTTATTTAGCTACACTTAAAGTTCAAAGAGAGAAAATATATTACTGATAAAATTTTAATAAAGAGGAAATTACGTGGAGAGTGAGTTAAGAAAAGTTACTATCATTTACTATAGCGATTTGTCTTTAGAGCTGATGCATGAAGTTGCTACATTTCCACAAAATAAAAATGGGAGAGTGATCATTTCAGATAGTTTTAAAAAAGATAAATCTATTATTGCTGTTTGTGATGGTGAAGCTAAAATTTTAAATAAAGTTGGGGATAGGGCAGATGATGTAGGTTTTCAAAATGAAGCTTAAAAGATTTTATGATTAAAAAGAGTTAACCTTGTTAACAATCTATGCTCTAATAACTGTTAATAAATACAGTGTTTGTTTGGTGCCATAGTGATTGAAAAAACCTTATCTCTATTTTCTTTGTTTCAAAACGAATTTATCTATTCAATTGCATTAATTTGCATCCTACTTTTACTGTTAATATTGATAAAATTAACATCATTATTTAAAAGCCTAAATACTCAGAAAGCAGATATATCAAATATACTCGGGCAAATTGACCTAATGTCTAACTTGTCTGAAAAACAACAACAACAAATTATTAGTCAACAGTTTGAATTTAAGCATTATATAGAACAGCAATTTTCTGATTTTAAAATTAAATTTATTCATCAATTTAATGACCAATCAGAAAAACAATTTACTGTTTTAAATGAGTTTAATGTTAAATTACAAAAAACACTCCATGAGCATCAACACTTATTTAATCAAAATCAGCGCCATGGTGTTGATCAACTTGTTGAGCACTTAAATAAAGCGGCTTTAGCTGCTCGTGATGAGCAAGCTAAGTCATTAAAGTTATCAAGTGAAGAAATGGCCGAGAAGATTAAAACGCTTACCGAATCAACAGATAATCGATTAAAAGAAATAAGTGGGCAAGTTGAAAAGCGCCTCGCAGAAGGATTTGAAAAAACCACTAAAACTTTTAATGACATTTTGAAAAGGCTCGCTTTAATTGATGACGCACAGAAGAAAATAACAGAGCTGTCATCAAACGTTGTTAGTTTACAAGAAGTTCTCAATGATAAACGTTCAAGAGGAGCATTCGGTGAAGTACAACTTAATGGCTTGATTAGAAATGTATTACCGGAACAACACTTTTCACTTCAACATACATTATCAAATGGCAAAATTGCAGATTGCATTTTATTTCTACCAGAACCGACAGGGAATGTTGTTATTGATGCAAAATTTCCGTTAGAGAGTTATAAAAAGATGATGGATAACGCTTTAGGGGAATATGATAGAAAATCAGCTGAAAAACAATTTAAACTTGATATTAAAAAACATATTAATGACATCAGTGATAAATACCTTATAGAAAATGAAACTTCTGAAGGGGCAATTATGTTTATTCCTGCTGAAGCAATTTTTGCGGAAATTCATGCACATCAAAGTGATTTAGTTGAATATGCAAATAAAAAGAGAGTTTGGTTGACCTCTCCAACAACGCTTATGGCAATTTTAACAACTTCTCGTTCAGTATTAAAAGACGAAGCGACACGTAAACAAGTTCATTTGATTCAAGAACATTTAACTTATTTATCTCAAGATTTTTCTCGTTTTAAATCACGATTTGCAAACTTAGCTAAGCACATCGATCAAGCGGCTACTGATGTTAAGCAGATTCATACCTCAGCAGATAAAATTTCTACACGTTTTGAAAAAATAGAAAATGTTGAACTCAGTCATGAAGAAGTTAAACGCATAGAATTATAACGTTCAGTTATTTTTATAAGTTAGCGTGATTATAGATATAGCTGCGGTTTCTGCCTTGGTTTTTGGCTTGATATAAGGCTAAGTCAGCATGAAGCAATATTTTGTCTAAATCATCTATTGGGTTGATATTAGCTGCAATACCAATACTTACAGTGCACTGAAAGTTAGGTTCACCATCAATCGGGATATTGTGGTTGGCTATTTTTGTTCTTAGTCTTTCAGCGATGTGATTGGCTTCTTGCAGCGTTGTATCTGTAAGTGCGATGACAAATTCTTCACCGCCTAAACGGGCAAAAAAATCTTGCTCTCGAAGTAAAGGAGATATTAACTTGCATGTTTCAATTAGACAAATATCACCAGTAAAGTGCCCATACTTATCGTTTATCTGTTTGAAATGATCAAAATCAAGCAGCAAAATAGACAGTGGTCTTTTATAATCTTGCTCTTGGAAAATCAGCTGATTAACGTTGTCAAAAAAACATCTTCTATTTGCTATGCCGGTTAAACTATCTGTTGTAGCTTGCAATCGAAGTTGTTTCTCATTTTTTTCAATTTGATCAATGAATATGGTTAGAACAACAATGACCTCAATCATTATGATTATTATAACTGATTGATATATAAATTCATTTACTTGTTGTGATAATGTGATTAATGGAGACGTATTTTCAGTGTTTTCACAATATAGTAGAAGAGTGATCGAAAGAAGACATAAAAATAGTTTTTCCTTTTTATCTTGAGTGTCCATTAAAAGAAAAGCGCCTGTTGGCACTAAAAAATAATATAAATGAAACCCTGATTCCTTTGTTACATATAGATTTGTGCAAATAAATAAATGGAGCATTAAAGTTATGAAGAACCATAATTTTGCTGGTTTAGATAAATATTTTCTATTTAGTAATAATGGCATTAAATAAGATAAAGTGAACATTGCATTTATTAACGCAACAACTGGGTGTTGTAATATAAATATGTAATTTAACGTGTAAAGTGCAGAAATTATTGTGGTAATTAATACTACAATATTAGTGGTTTTTATTTTATTTGATTGTGAAAAAGGTAAATTATCACAACCTATATTTACTAGACTTGATAGAAACATACATGAGTTCTTAAATTATTATTCTCTTATTATAAGGGTAATAGAAGTTATGTGGTAGTCGGTTAATCAATAGGCGAATTTTTATATCTTTAATGTTAACTTATCACAATAACTGAAATTTGAGGTTAAGTTTGATTCAAAAATTAGAAGGGTTAAAAACCACACTATGGAGTGGTTTAGTTGTTACTCTTGTTATTGTTGCTACACTTGCTTTGCAAGAATATTGGTTTGCTAAAATAAATTTTATTGAGCAAGTGCTATTTGGCCTTTTTGCAATTGGGATTGTTTTTTCAGCTCAATTTACTCGAAGTCGATTCACATTATTGATATCCCTTTGTTTTGGATATTATCTCATTAGTAAAAATATCATTTCTGGTCAGATCTTTTTAGAAAAAAATCCACAATGGTTATATTTAACGACACTTTTTCTGTTAGCTTATTTTACTTTCATTAAAGATCGCAGCATATTCTCAATTCATGGATTTTTTCGTCTTATTGGCATTGTTTTATGTATTGTTTTGGCCAAGTTATGGCTATTGGCGATGATGTGGTCAGAAAACTTTTTGGTTCAAGAGAAAATTTCAATTATTAATATTGATCTTCTTGTAATCAATTTTCCGTTATTTATTATTTCATTCGTTTTATTGCTTAAAAGTTTACGGCAACCTAATTTATTAGTGTCATCTCTTTTAACAACACTAATTTTGGGAAACCTTGTTTATAACCACCAAATATCATTACCAACAAGTATAGTTTTTAGTTTATTAGTTGTTCAATATATTGTCGTTGTGGTGATAGATTCATATTATTTAGCATATAGAGATGAATTAACCAATTTACCTTCAAGAAGAGCACTTAACCAATACGCCTTGTCTCTTGGTAGAAAATATAGTGTTGCAATGTTAGATATCGATCATTTCAAAAAATTTAATGATACTTATGGTCATGATATTGGTGATCAAGTTTTAAAGCTAGTCGCGGCAAAGCTTTCGATGGTTAAAGGAGGTGGAAGAATCTTTCGTTATGGCGGTGAAGAGTTTACAGCAATTTTTCCACGTAAGTCTACAGATGAGGCGGTTGAAGAGCTTGAAAAAATTCGCCAAGCAGTTGCTGATTATAAAATTACAATTCGTCATCCTCTTCGGAAAACTAAAAAATCACGCAAAGGAAATCAATCTGACTCTTCAAAAAAAGTCAGTGTTACTATTTCAATTGGAGTCGCGATAAGAGAGCCAAAATCTACATTTGAGCATACAATAAAGCAAGCTGATCTTGCACTTTATAAAGCGAAAAAGAAAGGTCGTAATAAAGTTTGTATATAAATAGAAATCAGCTGAAATTATATAGAAAGAAAAATAAAGCTCAGTAAAATTTTAAACTGAGCTTTTTATGAATTAAAGATATAAAAACTAATTTAAAATGGCCACATTAATAAAGACTACAGAAAGTAATATTGGGCAAACATAGCGTAAATAATTACCCCAAATAGGGAGCCATTTTCTACCTTCCTGTAATGATTGATCTCGCAATTTATTACCACGTTTCCATAACCAACCAACAACTATAAAATAAAATAAACAACTAAGAGGCTGCATTATTGTAGTTAAAACTCTAATGAATGCTCCAAATAACACATCAAAAAAGGCAATCAATAAACCACTGCTGCATAACACGATTGCAGAAACTATCCATGTCGCTTTTTGACGAGAAAGTCCCTTGTCTTCAACCATGTAGGCAACAGGCACTTCTGTTGATGAAATAGTTGAGGTTAATGCTGCAATTGAGAGTAATAAGAAAAACCCCGTAGCAACGACCAATCCAATGGTTCCCATTGAATTAAATAATTCGGGAAGTATATGAAAAATTAGTTGGCCTTCACCGATAAGTTGATTATTGCTAAATACTTCTAATCCTGCTTCTTGAGCAACAAATAAAGCGGGGATTATTAACAAACCTGCTAGAAAAGCTATACCTGTATCTAGTGCAGTAATTGATAACACTAATTTTCCCATATCTTTATTTTTTTGCATATACGAGCCATAAACCATCATGCCTCCAACACCTATTGATAAAGAGAAAAATGCTTGCCCCATTGCAGAAACAATTAATTTTGGATCAGTAACTTGAGTAAAATCAGGAATTAAATAAACTTCTAAGCCTTTTTCTGCTCCTGGTTGCTGTAATATATATACGATTAAACCAATAAGCATGATGAGTAATACTGGCATTAACCGGGCAGACCAACGTTCGATCCCCGCGTTTACGCCTTGGTGAATAATTGCAGCACCTAGTAAAATAAAGATAGGAGTAAAAATAATGTTTCGTTCAGTGCTTGAAGTTGATAGCCATTGAGAAGTTTCCGTCATTCCTATTATTTCGGTAATGGCAGATAAAGCATGAGCTAACATCCAGCCTGCAACTATAGTGTAGAAACTTAACATCATAATAGCGCCGGACAAACCGATTATCCCTGCTTTTCTACCTAGTCCTTCAGAAAAGTTGCTACAAGCATCTCCCAATGCTGAAACCGGATTTTTTTGTGCTTGGTTGCCAAGGTATATCTCTGCATACAAAGCTGGTAAAGCAAGTAAAACAGTCACTAGAAGGTAAACAAATAAAAATGCTCCACCACCATTATTTGCTGCTTGTGTTGGAAAGCCCCAGATATTGCCTAGACCTATTGCAGAACCTGCTGCAGCTAAAACGAAACCAATACGGGAATGAAAAGAGTCTCTAACTTTGGTCATAAATTTAATACATTATATTTTTTATTTGCGTCGAGCTTACCGAGATAAACTGTGTTAGTGAAGTGATTTTATAGTTTCTACGTATTTTCTTTATTTAGAAAAAGTTAAATAATGTAAAATTATTCAGACAGTTAAGCTTTTTCACTTGAAGTAAGTAAATTAAGTACCCACATAACATTATATAAAAATGAGCTTATAGTATTAAGTTAGACCCAGATTAAGGCGTATTATGCTGCAATACCAAATTATTCCTGTTACTCCTTTTCAACAAAATTGTACGCTTTTTTGGTGTGACAAAACGAATCAGGCTGTCGTCGTAGATCCTGGAGGTGATTGTGACCTTATTATTCAAGCGATAAAACAGCATGGATTAACGCTATGTAAAATACTTTTAACTCATGCTCACATTGATCATGCAGGAGCAACACATGCACTTTCAACACGTTTTAATGTTGCTATTGAAGGACCACATAAAGAGGATCAGTTTTGGATTGACTTAATTCCAGAACAAAAAGAACGTTTTGGCTTTACCGATGCTGAGCATTTTACGCCAGATCGATGGCTAAATCAGGGAGATAAAGTTAACTTTGGTGATATTGAGATGGAAGTTTACTTTTGCCCTGGGCATACACCAGGACATGTGGTGTTTTTTCATCGAGAAACAAAATTAGCACAAGTGGGTGATGTATTATTTAAAGGCTCAATTGGTCGAACTGATTTTCCAAAGGGTGATCATAAGACATTAATTAACTCGATTAAAAATAATTTATTTCCATTAGGCAACGATGTTCGTTTTATACCTGGACATGGCCCAATGAGTACTTTTGGCGAAGAACGTAAAAACAACCCTTTTGTTGGTGACTCAGTAAGGTAATAAGGATAAATCAATGGCTTCAATGGTATTTCGTTTTCAACGTAGGTTAAAAAAAATAGACTCAAGCCCACTGTTCCAGTGGGCAGTTATAGCTGTGATTATTATTTCTGCATTACTTATTGGAGCTAAAACTCATGATCTCCCTGAGTCTGCGGTAAATTTACTTTCGTTACTTGACTCAGCCATTACAGTTTTCTTCTTAGTTGAAATTATCATCCGCTTTATGGCCACACCCAATAAAAAAGAGTTCTTTAAAAGTGGCTGGAATATTTTTGATACCATCATTGTTATCGGTAGTTTAATACCAGCAGGTGGTTCTGGCGTACTATTAGCTCGACTGCTACGCGTATTTAGAGTCTTACGATTAGTTTCTATGGTTCCTGAGCTACGATTATTAATAAACGCTTTAATTAAAGCTATTCCACGAATGGGTTACATCGCTTTATTAATGTTTGTTATTTTTTATATTTACGCTGCAATTGGCAGTATTTTATTTCATAAAATTAATGAAGTGCTTTGGGGAGATGTTTCAATTTCAATGTTAACGCTATTTCGTGTGGCAACCTTTGAAGATTGGACTGATGTAATGTACGAAACGATGGCAGTTCACCCAATGAGCTGGATATTTTATTTATCGTTTATTTTTCTAACAGCATTTATCTTTTTGAATATGATGGTTGGTACTATTTTAGAAGTGATGGGAGAAGAACATGAGAATTATCGTGCAGAACTCCATGGCGAAAGCAGTGAAGGAGGAGAGCCTGCAAGTCGAGCACAAATAGAAAAATTAGAAACTGAATTGAAAGAAATTAAAATACTGCTTAAACATTCAATTTCTGATTCTAAACAAGAATAGTCTATTTTATTAGTTGAACTTTTGTATAAATTATAATTACCGCGTAATATAAAAATAATCTTGAGACTTAGGTTGTTTATACGGTTTATATGTTAAGTTTTTATCAAAAAATTCTGATAGTTATTTGCGCTTTATTAATAACTCTTGATTCTGTTGCCGAACAAACGCCTACACCTTCTATCAAACAGAAAATTGTAGTAATTGAACAAGAAGAAGATAAAACAGTCGTCTTATCTTCACTTCAATCATTACTTAATTCTTATAATCTTAATAACCAAGAAAGACTACAAATACTTGAATCAATAGAGAGCCACTATAGAAATTCCAGTGACTTTATTAACGCTATAGAAACTGTTGAGCGTATTATACTTCTATCTGCCCAAAACCGTTCATCTCTTTTTATTGGTAATGCATATAAAAGATTAGGTATTTATCATTATTTTAATGGTGATAACAATAAATCGCTAAACCAATATTTACACGCCTTAGAGGTTTTTAAACCTCTAAATGAGCCTGTTCAAACAGCTAACTTACATAATAATATAGGTTTAGTCCAAGCAACGTTAGGATATAATAATCAAGCGATAAGCAGCTATAAAAAAGCTGAGAGCCTTTATCAGAAATATGGTTCAGAGCAGGATAAAGTAGATATACGATTTAATATTGCGGGTTTATATTTAAAGTTAGATAGATATGATTCGGCAATTGAAGCGTATTTGAATGTGATTGAAATACGAAAAGAAATTAAAGATCATGTTGGTGTTGCTGATGCTTATAGTGATTTAGGGATCGCCTATAAACAATCAGGGAACCCCGAGGTAGCTTTAGATTATATGAAAAAATCATTACGGTTTTTTCAACAAAATGAAAATTTATTTAAATTAGCTGGTATTTATCATAATATTTCAGAAGTATATTTTGAATTAAATCAATTTGATAAATCTTTAGCATTTGCTGAACAATCGATTCAAATCAGTGAAACAAACGGTTATAAAACTGCATTAGCAGGCGCACTTCATACATACGCTAAGTCTTTATATTTTAAAGGAAGCACAAAACTCTCCTTAGATTACTTAATTCGCTCACATACACTTTCAAATGAATTGAATTATGCAAAACAAATAGAGTTTAATTTGTCTTTATTTGCTCTTGTATATGCATCATTAAATAAAACTGACCTAGCTTTAAAATATCAACGTTCTTATTTGTTAAGCCGTAATAAAAGAGAAAATGATAGTTTTAATTTGCTTTTAGCTGAATATGAATCTGAACAGTTAAAACAACAAGTTATACAATTAAAGCAAAATGAAAAATTGCAAAAATTAGATCATGATAAAGCCGTTCAAGAAAGAAATTTTATAATAGTAGCCACGGTATTAATTGTATTAATAGCATTCTTTATTTATAGAAGAAATACTGAAAGAAAGTCTAAATTCGCCTTAATTACACAGGTAAAGCAAAGAACTCACGAACTAGAATTATTAACGGAAAAGCTGCAATCTGCGAACAAAGTAAAGAGTTTGTTTTTGGCGAATATGAGTCATGAAATACGAACTCCTCTCACTGCTATTATTGCTCAGTCAGAATCTTTACTACTTGATGAAATTAATATTGATTCATTAGAAAATGAGATTCATATTATTCATAAGAATAGTTTACATCTACTCGAGTTAATTAATAACATTTTAGATCTAAGTAAAGTTGAAGCTAATAAACTCGATTTAGACATTCAAATTCAAGATATACATGTTATTTTGCAAGATGTAGTTAATATGTTTTCTGAACAGGCAAATAGTAAAGGCCTTTCTTTTCAAATATCGCACACTTTACCAACACCTTTTTTAATCTCCATTGACAGTTTTAGAGTTAAACAAATTCTGATTAATTTATGTTCTAATGCTTTGAAGTTTACTTCACAAGGACATGTTAAAATTGATGTTTCTCTTCAAAATGATCAATTAACGTTTGCTGTAGAAGATACAGGAATCGGGCTAAGCTCATCGCAAGTGAATAGTGTATTTGAAAGCTTTACTCAAGGCGATAGTAGTATAAGTCGTCGTTTTGGTGGTACTGGATTAGGTCTCTGTTTATCACAACAGTTAGCATTGTTGATGGCTGGTAAGATAGAAATTTCAAGTATATTAAATCAAGGTAGTACTTTTTCTTTTGTTATGCCGTGTTCTGAAGAAGTAACAAATAATCTTGAACAAAATGTCCACCTTATTAGTTCCACAGCTGAAAGTGATGCTTTAAAAGTAAAGGAGAATGAGCTTTCAGGAACCATTTTATTAGCAGAAGATCATCAGGATAATTGTAAATTAATAAGTCGGATTTTAACTTCATTAGGTCTAACTGTGTTTACTGCAAAAAATGGGAAGGAAGCTGTTGAGCAATTTCTGAAACATAAGCCGAATGTTATATTACTTGATATTCAAATGCCTGAAATGGACGGCATTGAGGCGCACAGTATCATGAGGCAAAAAGGTGCGACTCAACCTATAATTGCATTAACTGCAAATGCAATGTCTCATGAAGTTGAAGAATACTTAGCACAAGGCTTTGATGACCATCTAAAAAAACCAATTGAAAGGCAGGCTTTTATAAAAACTATTAGTCAATATTATCGTGATGATTTTTGTTCTGATAAAGCTGAGGGTAGTTTAAATAAAGTTGATATGTCAGATCTTATTGAACAATTTAAGTCTAATTTAGTATTAGAACAACAAGATATTGTTTTGCATATAAAAAATGAAGACTTTGAAAAGTTAGCACAGCTTGTTCATCGATTAGCAGGTGCAGCCCAAATGTTTGGCTTTGATGCATTAACAGGGCATGCAATCAAACTAGAAAAAGTCATTAAAAATAATGAATTTAATCAAGTCAGTATTAATTCACAAGCGTTGTTAAATGAAATAGATAAAATATTATGGTAAGTGTTTATTCCATCTTTAATTGATTTTTTTTATTTTTAATACCTTATAAAAATAGACTGTACTTTCGAGTTGACCTACTGCGTTTTGGGCAAAGTTGGGGATTTCCCCTCCAACAAGATAATTCATTTTTTTATATAAGCTTGAAGCAATATCGCCTTTTCGGGTATCAAGTACTAGCAAAGAACGGTTTTTATTAATAGCTGTTGTTTCTAAATGTTGCATTAATGCTTTTGCAACTCCTTGACCCCGAGCACTTTTTAAAACCATCAATTTTTCAATTTCGGCGCGATGTAAAGCATTCCTTTTAGTCGCCAAACTTAACTGTACAGAGCCTAAAATCAAGCCATCTTTTATGGCTATAAATATAGCTTTATTTTTGTGTCTTAGCTCATCATTTACTGATTCCCAATACTCAACCGCATCATTATTAGAAAGAGGGGGAAGGAAACCGATTGAAGAATCCTTATCAACACAGTTGATCAATAATTGACTTAATAAGGGAATATGATGATTAATATTTTCTGGTGAAATGATCTTCATTGTTAATGCCTAAGGTGATGTAAGTCGTGTGCTAATATTATACTTTTAGTAACGCTATAAGCTTTACAATGGTTTTTAAATTTCTTGTTGTTGCGGTGACTTTTAATTTATTTTCTACAAAATTATTTGATAATTTAGTTTTTCCATAACCATTAGGGCAGTGTAAATAGAGCGCTTGCTTATCAACACTCAGTTTTTCAGGAGCTTTAACATAACTTAGTAAATGAGTGATTTTTTCTTGATCAGGTTGAGTACTTAAAAAGCTCACTAAAACTTTATTTCCTTCACTTGCAACATCTATATTTTTAAAAGGAAGGTTGTTATAAATTTCTTCTAAAGTTCTATGTTTAATTATTAATACTGGTACATCGAAATTGTATTCTTGCTTGATATTTTCTTGAAGAAGGAGTGTTAATTTTTCTATATCTTTATTTGCTGATTTAAAGCATATATTACCACTTTGAATATAAGTAGTTACCTCTTCAAAACCAATCTTTTGACAAAGAGATATCAGGCTTGCCATTTTTATTGCTTTTTGCCCACTGACGTTGATACCACGAAGTAAGGCTAAATATTGATTCATATTAGTCACTCATTTTTAAGGTTAATTCTGCCAATTAAAATATCTTTGAACATCACCCAATCACCAATAAGACTATATAGGGGGTAGGTGAAAGTTGCAGGTTTGTTCTTTTCAAAGAAGAAATGACCTACCCAAGCAAAACCATAGCCGATAATAGGAAGTAACCAAAGTAGTTTATAATCGCCATAATAAATAGCATAAACTATAGTAATTAAAACCAACAATGAACCGATAAAATGTAACCGCCGACAAATAGCATTTTTGTGTTGAGATAAATAAAATGGATAGAAACTTTTAAAGGTTTTAAATTCTTTATTCATATTAATTGCTTATACTTTTTAGTTAATGTTACTCAATATAAATTATTTCAATCCAATTTTAATCAGTTCAGCTTTGATGTAATGACTTTTAATCCCATTAATACCATCGCACCGCCCATTACTCTATCCAACCAATGACCCATTTTTTGAAATTGATGATTGATTTTAGGACGTGATAATAAAAATACTACGCTTGAAAACCACAGAAGTTGAATGATCATCATCCAAACACCATAGATAAGTAAGTGATTCATAGGAATATCAGGAGATAGCACTAGGGTAAAAAGAGCGACAAAGTAGATTGGTGCTTTGGGGTTTAATGCATTACATAAAAAGCCAATCCCGACAGTTTTTAATGCCGATGTTTGGTTTAACTCTTTTTCTGCTATCGAAATATCATTATTAGGTTTAGCGCGTAGGCTAGTAACACCTAAATACAATAAGTAGCCTCCACCTAATAACTTGATAGCCCACAGTGCTGTAGTTGAATTAGCAATAATTGTAGCAAGCCCTAAAGCGGAATAAATAATATGGATAGATAAACCTAATGCTATACCGACACTACATAATAAACCTGATTTTTTCCCATTACTTAAGGTTTGTTGACTCACCAAAACAAAATCAGGACCAGGAGAAGCGGCAGCCAATATATGAATTGAGGTGATAAGAAGCAAACCAGAAAATAAATCCATTTTAGTCCACCATTAGTTGTAATGAGTTTAATGGTAATCAGGCTAACATTGACTGTGAAAATGTACAATTCAACCTTGCTATAAATGTTTGTTTACGGGTAATATCCGCGCAATGTTTAATAAAAGATTTCAAAATGCGTTTAGATAAATTTATCTGTAAAAGTACAGAACTCACTCGAACAGAGGCTAAAAGTTTATTAAAAACCGGAAAAGTACGTGTTAACGGTGAAGTTAGCAAAAATGCTGCGATGCAAGTTCATGAAAATAATGACATCACTGTTGAAGGGCAAAGTTTAACGGCTCGTCAATCACGTTATATTATGTTGCATAAACCCCTTGATACTATTTGTTCAAATGTTGATGAAAATTACCCTTCTCTATTTCACTTAATTGATGTTGATAAAGCATTTGATATGCATGTTGCAGGTCGCTTAGATGCTGATACCACAGGTCTCGTTATAATCACTGATGATGGGCGTTGGTCACACAATATCATTTCGCCTAAAAAGCAATGTGAAAAGGTCTATCGTGTTTTCTTAAGAGATAATATTAAAGAAGATAGTGCTCAAAAGTTTGAAGAGGGTGTTCAACTACAAGGTGAAAAATCATTAACAAGACCTGCAAAACTCAAAATTATAGAAGATAGAGAAGTTTTATTGACAATAACTGAAGGTAAATACCACCAAGTTAAGCGCATGTTTGCAGCAGTTGGTAATAGAGTTGTTGGTTTGCATCGAGAACAAATTGGTATTGTTAAATTAGCTGATTTACCTTTAGGTGAATGGCGGTATTTAACAGAGCAAGAAGTAAATGCCTTTAGTTAGTTTAGATAAATTGTAGTTCTACAAAGGATTCTAGTAGCCCAATAAAATAACCTTGTCAAAAAAGTATTAAAGAATTGTTAATAATTGCCGATATTTTGATCATGTTTCTTATTAAGGTCATTTTAGTTGAGTAGTTATGGACGTTTTTCCTGAGCTTTTACAGCCATCAAATCGTGTTCGAACAGAAAGTACGGCAAAAGATCGCAAGCAAAACTCTAAGAGTAAGTATAAAGGTAGTCAAAGCTATGCGAAAAACTTGCCTGAAGAAAACATTAACAATGCACAGTTTCGTAAAATTTCGAATTGGGATGATGTCGAGCGCCGTTCTGGTAAAGATCGCCGTGAACAAATGGAGTGTCGTGGACGATGGTTAGAATCACGCGCTGAGAAAGATCGCCGTCAAATAGCTAAAGCGATTAAATTTAAAATTTAAGTTAAATAAAATAATGTATTCTATCTAGAACCCCACTTTTAAACCTATACCAATATTTTTCTTATATAGGTTTTACCTAAACTAGCAGTCATCAATTCTCTAAAGCAGTCATTCAAATATTAATCACAAACATAATTTTCTGTAGTAAAAAGTTTAACGCTTCTAACTCACTATGGGGCATATATGGACGCCCCGGTTAATGCAAGGTTTAATGAAGATACAGTCTGCTGTCATATATCCGACGTCTAAATTAGCTGTTTATAGCCAGCGCCATGATGTAATCCGAATCCTGTCTCCTAATCACAAAGTCGACATTTAAAATGACAAGCCCCAAGGCAGGTTTTTACAGGAACGGTTGACCGTTTTTCATCAAGCATTGCAAACTTAAACTAGGTTTAAAATACTTACTCTGTTTCTACTACTTTATAAAATTATGCAGCTTTAAATGCACAAGTGGCTTTGAATTCATCCTTACTTGTTACAATAACCCAAGCAATTCGAGTTAATTTGTTGGCAAGAGCAACAATGGCTTTTGCTTTGCCACTTCGTAAAACAAGTGCATTGAACCAGCGGCTGAGTGCATCTGTTCGATCTGGTGTATATTTCGAAACGGATCTTGCGCCGTGAATTAATAAGGCCCTTAATTCGTTATTGCCATTTTTTGTTATACGGCCTAACTTTGGCTTACCACCAGAGCTTGCTTGTCGAGGAACTAAGCCACACCAAGCAGATAATTGTCTTCCATTTGAAAATTGTTTTCCCGTACCAACCTGACTTAAAAATGCAGCGGTGACAATTGGACCAAACCCAGGGATAGCAAGTAACGCCTGGTACCTTGGTTGTTGTTTACATAAAGCTTCTAGCTCACTTGATATTGATTTGATGTCTTCAGTTAGGCCATTTACTTCTTGCCATAGGCTATAGATCAGTTTTCGCATTACACCCGATAGTTCATTGTCAGCATCTTCCAAAACCTCGGGAACCTGTTCTCGGAGAGACTTGAAACTTTTAGCGATAGTAATGCCATATTCACTTGCTAAGCCACGTAACTGGTTAGATATTGCAATTCTTTGAACAACTAACCTTTGTCTAACACAGCGTAGCGACTTGATATCTTGTAGCTCGATTGTTTTATTGGCACGCTATGTAAGTTTGGTCGTGAGGCCGCCTCACAAATTGCACGAGCATCGTTAGCATCATTTTTCTGATGACCCACAAAAGGTTTAACGTGTTGAGGTGGGATTAACCTAATTGAAAACCCCATTTTTTCAATTGTTCTAGCCCAATAGTTAGAGCTACCACAAGCCTCCATGGCAATAAGTGTATT
>JAGSHH010000200.1 GCA_023954655.1 Colwelliaceae bacterium | reverse complement strand
TTCATCCACACAAGGTGAAAAAAAATTCACTAATAACACTTGGTCTGAAACAGTATGGGAATTACCTAAATACTGGCATGGTAATACAATTGGACTCTATCAAGATAATAAAGGTAAAAGACAAATAATTAAACCTGATGGGTTCGAATTTCTAATAAGTAAAAAATTAATCACTTCTAATAAATTTCGCATTAAATTCCATTTAAAAAGACCAACTAAAATATTCCCCAAAAATACTAATGAAATAGATATAAATTCTTGGTATGAATTTGAGTTGTAAATATAGATTTTTAGCGGAATCAATAGTCATGCTCTTTATTCATATAATATGTCAAAATTAATACGTTTATTATGCTTACTACAATATGTTAATGACTGATTTTCTGGGAAAAAAGAATGTTTGAAATTCAATATCAAATCGAAAATTGGCTTTCCTAACAAACTCAAATAAAAAATGCTTTGCCTTAAACCAAATAAAGTGTAAGATATTCATTACAAAACGAGTAAACAAAACTTTACAAAGTACGATATTTAAAATGTTTAACCATAAAACACGATATTATTATTACCTCCCTTTCTTTTGCTAAGCGAAAGCTCTAGTACTTTTTTACTCTATTTTAATTTTTAAACCTCGCTGTAATAACTGGAAAAACCATGTCTAACACTACAAAAACTAATGCTCATAAGAGCACTTTAAATGATATACATATTAACGAAGAAAAAGTTTTAATTACACCTGACGCTTTACGAGCTGAATTACCGCTTTCGGAAACAGGGCGTGAATTTGTTAAAAAATCTCGAATTGATATTTCTAATATCATTCATAAAAAAGATCATCGCTTACTTGTTATAAGTGGTCCATGTTCTGTTCATGATGTAGATTCAGCAAAAGAATATGCACGCAAGCTTAAAGCGCTTCAAGAGAAATACTCAGAAAGTTTTTATGTCGTTATGCGAGTATACTTTGAAAAACCTCGTACAACAGTTGGTTGGAAAGGCATGATCAATGACCCTCATATGAATGGTTCATTTGATGTTGAAGCGGGATTACGAAAAGCACGTGAATTATTAATTTATCTTACTGAATTAGGTTTACCCTTGGCCACAGAAGCACTTGATCCAATTAGCCCACAATATTTAGCTGAATTATTTAGTTGGTCGGCTATAGGGGCAAGAACCACTGAATCACAAACTCATCGTGAAATGGCTTCAGGACTGTCTATGCCAATAGGTTTTAAAAATGGTACTAATGGAAGTTTAGATGTCGCTATTAACGCGTTACAATCTGCAGCATCGTCACATCGTTTCATGGGTATTAATCGTCAAGGACAAGTAGCACTTATTAAAACCTCAGGTAATCCTGATGGTCATGTCATATTACGTGGAGGCAAGCAGCCTAATTATGATTCAGTGAATGTCGCTATTTGTGAACAAGACCTTGCGAAGCAAAAATTAGAGTTAGGTATTGTTGTTGATTGTTCGCATGGAAACTCAAATAAAGATTATAAGCGCCAACCTCTAGTTGCAGATAATGTTTTTAATCAAATTTGTGAAGGTAATAAATCAATTATTGGCATTATGCTAGAGAGTCACATTAATGCTGGTAATCAAAGCGCTGACTTACCACAAAGTGAATTAGAATATGGTGTATCAGTGACTGATGCATGTATAGATTTTGAAACTACAGAAAAACTTTTTGCTGAGGGTGATTCTAAATTAAACGAAGTTTTAAAGAGTAGAATTTCATAGGACTAATTATTTTATAAACTGCTTGTTAGAGTAAATGAATGGATATTAACGATATTAAGCCCCAGCTAGATGAATTACGTAATGAGATTGACTATATAGATAGCCAACTTGTTGAATTATTGTCTAAACGTCGCGATGTTACTACAAAAGTTGGTGCGTTAAAAAGCAAAGTAGGCATGCCTATTTATGCACCTGAACGCGAAGCTAAATTAATTTCTATGCGCAGAGAACAAGCTATTGATGCTGGTATTTCACCTGAGTTAATTGAAGACATATTACGTCGTTTGATGCGAGACTCATATGTTAGCCAAGATGCGAGTGGTTATCGATGTGCAAATTCTGATTGTCGAAAGGTTGTTGTTGTTGGCGGGAAAGGGCAACTAGGAAAGATTTTTGTTGATTTGTTTGAGCGTTCAGATTATCAAGTTGAAACATTAGAACATAACGATTGGCCAAAGAGTAAAGCGATATTATCTGATAGTAGCCTGGTGATTGTTGCTGTGCCTATTAATTTAACTGCTTCTATAATTCAACAGCTTAGTGATCTACCGAAAGATTGTATTCTAGCTGATGTAACAAGTATTAAGGAATCTCCCCTTACTGAGATGATGAAAATTCATTCCGGCCCTGTTGTTGGTTTACACCCTATGTTTGGTCCTGATGTTTCAGGGTTAATCAAGCAAACAATTATTGTTTGTGAAGGGCGTAATCCTGAACATTACAACTGGCTACTTGAACAATTTCAAGTGTGGGGAGCTAAAATATACCCTGTTGATGCACAAGCACATGATCAAGCAATGTCGATGGTACAGGTGATGCGACATTTCTCTACGATTGCATATGGCTTCCATTTAATGACAGAAGGAGCAGACATTTCTCAATTGGTTGAAATGAGCTCTCCTATTTATCGCTTAGAGTTAATAATGGTTGGACGATTATTTGCTCAAGATCCTGTTTTGTATACGGATATTATTTTCGCTAATAAAGACAATATTGCGATGATGAAAAGATTTGCTTATCGTTTTCTGGAATTATTAGAAGATATTGAAAATTCAGATAAAGAATCATTTGTAGCTATGTTTAACCAAGTTTCTCATTGGTTTGGTGATTATGCAGATATCTTTTTACAAGAAAGTAAGGCTATGTTATTAAAAGCTAACGAGTTGAAAAAAGATTAACCATTAAAATTGAGAGACCATGAATAAAATATTTAAATTAATAGTTGGTAGTTTTTGTATTGCAGTGCTGACTGGTTGTATGAACACATCTGAAAAGAGAACATTATCTGTAGGTCAATTAACCTCCGAGGAGCTTTTCTCAAGCCATGAAAGTTTTTTGTTTTCATATGATCATTTTACAATATCAGAAAAAGATATTTCATCGGTAAAGCAATGGCCTGATACCATACGTATAGAAGTATTTTTTGGAACTTGGTGTCATGATAGTCAAAGAGAAGTACCAAGGTTATTAAAGCTGTTAAACCATAATTCAACGATCTTGGTAGATTTAATTGGGCTTGATTATCAAAAAACCGAACCTCAAGGTTTAACAGTCAGTAAAGATATTAAATATACTCCGACAATTATCATATATAAAAATAATAAGGAAGTAGGACGGATAATTGAACGTCCTAATCTATCACTTGTTGCCGATATGACTGATATTATTAATCGTAGTTAATTAATTTAGCTGGAGGCAGTATGACTGCCTCCAACTAATTGTTCGAATTTATTTACTTATCTTCACTCTTGAATAAACAGTGCTTCGTATAATCTTTTGCTTCATTAGCTGTCCACTCACCCTTAGGTTTTTCTTTTAACTGTGCGCACCAGTCTTCACTGCCTACTTCAGGTGCACAGGCTGTAACTAATAAAATACTTATCATTAGTGTTAATGATTTCCTCATTTATTTTTACTCTTTATTAAGTTTTTAGTTATTGATTATGTGAATATAATTGTTTTATAACATATCTATAGAGATTTAAAATTTGATGGCAATACCAATAGAAATATTTGATTCTATCCAAAGAGTATCTTCAAACTGAGCATGACATATTTCGTTCTCACAAAACATGTCATCATTATCATCTACTAAACTTGCATAACCTCGTAGCTCAGTTATGAAAGAAACACTATCAGAAAACTCATATCGGGTGCCAAATGCTAGTGTTGCCGATGGATAAAGCTCTTCACTAACATCACTGTCAAAGTATGCGCCACCTAGACCTAATGATACCGTTGTTACATAATTTTGTTGACGAAATTGTGCAATGCCATTGAAGTGTGCATACATAATGTCGAGAGAATGTTCTTGATTATCTACTTCACTACTAAAGTCATGACTCACAACATTAATCATGATCTGACCTTGTCCATTTGGCGAGTCTTGCCAAGCAACAGCTAAACCAAAATTACCACCAGCATCTACTGATAAAGCAGCATCTCCTGCTTCATCTGAAAGATCCGAGCTGTACATTTGACCAAAATAAGCAGATAACTCGTAATCTGAAGCTAACGTAGAAAATGAGAAAATAGCTACAAATAGGATAAACATTTTCTTTAAAAGCTGAGGGTAAATCATTGATTGATTCCTTTTTACTTTGATTGAGTTTTCATCGCTAAGTTTAGGATTTATTAAAGAATTCTGAAAGTTTTTTCTTTGCCTTTTCTTTTAACTTATCGGAGGCTTGTTTTTTCAGTTGTTTCTTTTGAGTTTTTTTTGTTTCATTCCAAATGGCTGATAATGCTTCTTTAACTATAACACTACCTAACTTACTTGCCGGTAAACCTTTTTCTCCACCGATGTTATTTAAGTTAATATCGGTTAATTTAGCACTATGTTCTTTATTACCCAATTCAGAGAGATCTACCGTTAGTGCTGTACCAACTAATACTAGTTTAGTAACACTAATATTGGGTTCTGACTTTGAATCGTCACTACCTTTCTCGCTTGGTTTATCAGTACCAGTATCAGGTATATTTCTATTTATTGTATCTAATAAGTCTTTAATATTTGAGTTACCTGACTTAGTAAATTGCACAAATGCTTTAGGATCTTTAATGACAATAGCATCAATAACAATAGGATCATTTGCTAAGCTTTCTACATTAATATCTAAAGTAATTTCACCTAAAGAAAATGCATGAGGGTATTTGTATTCTTTAGGGTTTTCGAGACTTAATCCTAAAATACTCCCAGCTCCATCCATTAATTTGATATCAACAACTTTAACCTCAACTTTTTGTTCAGTAAGTTCTGTACCAATAGTTTCTATTTGCTGCTTAATGAATTCGTTGAGAGAACCACCGGCTAAAAACCATAAAGCTCCGCCACACAATAAAAGAATAACAACAACAATTGACGCTAAAAATTTCATTTATATATCCTAAAAATTTTTACATAAATAATATGATTTCAATAATTATATATTAATAATCATAAGGTAAGGAAAATAATTAAAGACCATGTCTTTAGTGAGGTCTTATGTGAAAGTTATTTGAACAAATGAAATTATTATGTTTATTAAATTTAAGTTCAATATAACAATAAGTTAATAAAATACATAACAATACTAATGAAGCTTGGTCGATATTTTTAGATTGTTTTAATTGTTTTTTAAACTGTTACAGAGTGATTTTTACTCGACTTGATTAAAAAGTAAACTTAGGATATAAAAAGAGGCTAATAAAAATAATAATAGATAATAGAAGGAATGAGCTTTGTTTAAAGTTAATAAGAAGCTTTGGTCGTTTAATTTTGGCAGTTTAATTGCACTTTCATTTGTTTGGCTTGTAGGGTTTGGTGATTCAGCACCTGTACCTGAAGCCTTGCACCCTCATCCTTTATTTATTTTAGATTATTATTCAGGAATTGTAACTGCTTGTAGTACGCTCATATTTACCGTTTTAGCTGTTATCATTATGAAAAAAGGATTCAACCTTTGTGTTAGTGAACATCCTTTCTGGTTAATTCTTCCATCTATCTATTTTCTAATTTTAACGACTGTTTCAGCATTTGAAACTTTAGGTGCCATTCTTTATGCTGCTTTTCCAGCTTTATTAGTTATGGTTATTACGGGGATTTTTACCCGACTAGCAAGACAAAAAGTAGTAGTTGAGTAAACTTTAGTTATTAAAAAAGGCTTTGTTTTAAACAAAACCTTTTTTATCAAAACTTATTACTATTATATTTTATTGCTTGG
>JAGSHH010000042.1 GCA_023954655.1 Colwelliaceae bacterium | reverse complement strand
ATCTTTAAAATCATTAAAACTGGTACCGTGTAATTGTGGATCTAAAGGTGTTGCAATAAAATTCATATTCTCATCAGCAACATAAACATATTCTGTTTTATTATATTTATTTTCACGAAGTATTTGTGTGGCGAGCTCTTTAGCTTGAGCTTCTGTCATTTTCCCATTAGCAACATATCTTTCAATTTCTTTAACGACATTAAAAGCTGATTTGAACAGTTGTTCAACACGTGCTTGGTTGTCATCACTACTAGCAATTCTTAACGTAGTTAAACCGACAATCATTAACAATAAAAATGACGCTAAGATAAGTGCAATTAAGGCACCAACTTTGAGACTTAATTTCATGCTACACCCTCTAAATGGCTAATAATATTCTTTTGTGAATAACATCCAATTACACTTTAAATTAACGATAATGGTACAAATAATTTTTGATTAACTTTTATGATAGTTAATCGTTAATACACTATTACTATAAATGTAAAGTTACGTAATAAATTGATTTGTAAAATAAAATATTATAAAAATTGTAACTTAACTATTTATTTTATAGTAACAGTTTGGAGGCTTTATAAAAATTAGTATAGAAGAGATACAAATTAGCAACAATGCTAATTCGATTATTGATTTAGATATAAAAAATATATTTTGGTAATTATTTGAAAAATACGCTTTTAGCTAATTGATGCTGAGTAGAATTTAATAGTTTAAATAGATGTAGTTGATTTTGGGCTCGCTCTAAATTATGTAAGTCATGATTTGTATGGAAATAATTATCGCCATCAATATAATCCGTTAAAAAGCGAATACCGATCATAAATGGCAACAGTTGAGCACCAATAATTAAGCTTTCCTGTTCTAGTTCACTTATTTTGCCATTAAAACTTTTAGTATAAGCCTTTGCCAGTGATTCAAAAATATCCATTCTTATATGCATATTCTCTAAATCAGTAGCATCTTCAGCTAGGTTTGAACAACAGGTTCTTACCATATCTCCAAAGTCATGCATGATAAAGCCAGGCATACAAGTGTCTAAGTCAATGACAGCGATAGGCTTATGAGTTTCACTATTAAATAGTAAGTTGTTAATTTTAGTGTCGTTATGCGTTACTTGAACAGGTAAGCTTGCAACTAAGTCGGCAACTCTCTTGATAAAATCATTTTGCTCAAAGCAAAAATCAACGAGTTGTTGACATTGAGATAAACGATTTTTAGGGTCATCAACTACAGCCTTTTTTAGTTGTCCCAAACGAAAATCTAAGTTATGAAAATCAGGTATGATTTCCTTTAGTTGGCTTGTTGGAAAGTCACTTAATGCAGAAGTAAACTGACCAAAAGCAGTTGCTACTTGTTCTGCTTGCTCTGAAGTTTCAACTGCTTCAACGGTATAACAATTTGGAATAAACTTGATTGCCCGCCAAAAACCTTCAGTAGTTTTTACCATTGGAGAGTCATTATTTGAGGTGATTTGCCACATAGGCTCTAAAGGGTATTGATTTTGATCTTGTTTATTCTTCAAGTGATTATTAATTAATTCTGCATTGTTGATCACTTGTTCAGGCTGTTTAAAAACATGATCATTAATTCGTTGTAAAACAAAGTTATTATTGATGCTACGTACTAAATAAGTTTGATTAATCAAGCCATTTCCAAGAGGGGAAACGGTGCTGTTATTTAATGAACAGTGGTAAAAAGCTAAAACTTCATTTAGTGATTTTTTATCTACAACGTTACTCATAACTTACAACTTTCGATTAAATTAGCTTTTAATTTTTGATTTGATATTTTTTGTTAAGGAAGTAAACAATCCTTTATTAGTCAATTCAGTTAACTTTTGATTTACATAGGCTGAATCAGCCGCATATGTTACGCCAAACCATACATCATGTGAAGCTAAAACCTTAGCACGTTGCTGGTTATTCCTCTGAGATACGGCAATCACATCGGGTAAGTAACACTCATTTTCATTGGTTTCCATTGAGTGAAAAGTATCGATGAGTAACTGTTTTAAAAGTAGAAATACTTGTTGATTGAAGTACCAAAAATTCATAGATACTAAACAACTCGCTTCAAAAGACTGATAGGTTAAGTTATCTAATTTTCCTGTTATTTCTTGGTGATTAATTCTATTAATATCTAGAACTTCTGTTAAATCTATTAGTTCATTATTCTGAGTTAGTTTGCAAATTCCTCTATTAACTCCACCATATTTGGATAAGGTTTGTTTTAACTGGTAGGCGACTATTGCTAAAGGATAGTTTTCGGACTCTTCTGTGATCAGTTCAAAAGCAAGTTTGCCATAATAATCGTCAGCGTTTATTACTACAAAGCCTTCATCAATAACATTTCTTGCACACCAAAGAGCATGTGCAGTTCCCAGAGGTTTTGTTCTTGAAGGAGAAATAATACATTCTTTTGGTCGATCAGAAATGTTCTGGAAAACTAAATGAGATTGAATGTTTGAGGGTAATTTGTTTATTACTTGTTTGGTTAGCTGATCTTCAAAAGCTTTTTGAGTGATAAAGACTATTTTTTTAAAACCGTTATCAATAGCATGGCAAATATTGTATTCCATTAATGTTTTATTAAGAATGCCAAATTGATGGAGCTGCTTGGGGCCGCCAAAACGAGAACCTCGACCAGCGGCAAGGATAACGAGGGTTTTTACTGACTGACTTCTCAAGTGAAGCTAACTCACTATGTTGAGAGGTTTGGCGCTTTTCCATATACCTCGAGTAAAGTCGGGGATATCTTTACTATTACTTCTATCGTTAACAGAGTCAGCACTTAATGGTGCGATAACAGACCAAGCAGCAGCATCGTATACATCTTGATCAAGTGCTTCCCCATTTCTTAAACAATAAATCATTCGCCAAAGCATTAAAAAGTCCATTCCACCATGACCACCATTCTGCTTGGCAGATTCGCCCATTTTTATCCATAAAGGATGATCAAATTCAGCTTGCCATTTTCCTAGGTTGTGATCCCATTGATGAAAACTAGTAGCGCGAGGTTTTTTTCCTTTTTCACCCATTTGTTGCCATTTTTGAAGCTTTTGTTGGTATTCATTCTCATATTGTTGACTAATTTCACGAGGAGGATTCTCAATAGCTATTCTATTAGGAAAACCAGAAAAAGCACCATTTGTTCCTTGGATATAATTATGACGTGAATAAGGTCGTGGAGTTGATGTGTCATGCTGTACCATAATGCTTCTGCCTAACTTTGTTTTAATGACCGTAGTATTCATGTCCCCAGCAATATAATTTAATTGATTTCGTTCATGATCAGCAGGGAATTCCTTTATCGCGTAAGCTTGTCGGCCTAGAGCAGGTGAACTGGTAGAAGTTAAATAATCAAAACGATCGCCACGATTAATATTCATGTACTGTGATACAGGGCCTAGCCCATGTGTCGGGTATAAATTACCATTGGTCATAGTGTGCCAGTGTGTACGCCATGAACCCGTTTTTCGATCTATTTCCTTCATTTGCCAGCGAAGTTCATGTATATAAGCGGCTTCACCATGAAGTAATTCACCAAACAAACCTTTGCGAACCATGTTTAATACCATTAATTCGTCGCGACCGTAGCAAACGTTTTCCATCATCATACAATTTTTCTGTGTACGCTCTGCGGTGTCGACTAATTGCCAACATTCTTCAACCGTTGTGGCAGCGGGCACTTCAACGAAGGCATGTTTACCACTTTCCATTGTGTCAACACTCATTGGAGTATGCCAACGCCAAGGCGTTGAAATAATCACAATATCAATATCTTGCCTATTCAGCATATCTTTGTATGAAAATTCAGAACCTGTATATTGATCTGGTTGTGGTAAGCCTTGTTCAACAATATATTGGCTTGATTTATCTAAAACATCTTGATGAATATCACAAATTGCTTTTATTTCAACGCCTTCAATATGGCAACAATGTTTAACATGACCATAGCCTCGCTCGCCAACACCAATTAAACCTATTCTAACCATAGGGATTTTAGCTATTGTTAAGCCCATAACCGTTTTGTTTTTAGTTATTGGAGACGTTTTGGGTACTTGAGTAAAAGTGTCAGGGTTTGCATGGCTTGTAGAAATACTTGCTGCTGTTACTGCTGCTACTGATTTAATAAAATTTCGGCGATTAAATTTACTCATAATATTTTTATTTTTGGTTGAATGAGTTTAATGCTTATAACTTACTTGTCGATAAATTAATTTGCAAGATATTGAGCAAGTTTTATCACTAAAGTACGAAGTTAATAATTAATATTATCATTGCTTTGGAAGGGAAATTATAAAAGATGCACCCGATAAGTTAGTTGAGTTTTTAGCCATTATTTCACCTTTATGCCAGTGGATGATTTTTTGACAAATAGCTAGGCCTAACCCGAAGTGTCCATCTTCTCTTGAGCGACCTGTATCAAGTTTAACAAAGGGGTCAAATATCACATCAAGTTTATTTTTTGCTAGACCAATCCCATCATCTTCAATGGTAATTTCAACATGCTTTTGTGTCATTGATAACTTTAACATTACTTTTTTATCAGCGTATTGAACAGCGTTACTAATCAAGTTTTGTATAGCTCGGTGAAACCAGTGGCAATCAAGTTGATAATTTAAAGGTTGCTCTAATAACTGACAACTGAGTGATATATTATATTGCTCTGCCAATGCCTGAAAATCATGGCAAATATCGTTAATAAATTGATTGATATTGACGGTTTCTAATTTTAAATTTACTCCTTGTCTCTCCATACCAGCATAAGATAAAAATGCACTTGTCATCGTTTCCATATTGGTAAGTTCAGCTTCCATCCTGTTTAAATAAACGTTTTTTTTGTCAATGTCATTACAATCTATGGCGGCTTCAATTCCAAACCTTAAGCATGACATTGGCGTACGAATATCATGCGATAAACTACGAGCAAGTAATTTATTATCGGCCATTAGCTTTTCAATTTGGCTGGCCATTTGGTTAAAGCTTTTTTCTAGTCGATGGACATAAGAAAATTTATTGATTGGCACTCGTACATTTAATTCACCTTTCCCTATTTTTGCTGCTGCCTTAGTTAATATAAATAATCGACGTGCTAATGGAAAAAGCCAAGCAATTAATATTGTACAAACGCCTAAATATAACACAGCAGTTAGGAATATATTTAGTTGTTGATTTTCTTCTATTGTGGGAGGTAACTGTAGTTTTAATAATTTTTGATTATGTTTAGGGATTTCTCGAAGAAGATAAGCTTGTTCATCTGTTGCTAATAATAGCCCACCACTTTGTGAAAGTTGTTTTTGTAGGGTGATAGGTAAAGCTACATTATTGCTATCATCAAGCGTGATAATTACTTGATAGTGATTAGCAATATCTTCTGTCGCTTTAGCAAGTTCATTCTTTGGTAAATAACTGAGTTGCTTGCTAAAGCCTTCGAGTAATTTTTTATAAACGATAATATCAGCGCTTTCTTCCGTTTCATTTTGATCAGCAACGAGCTTATCTAATCCCCAGCCAATGATAAATAATGACCCTAAAACCGCAATGATGATACTTAAAAATAATCGAGTCATGAACTAATCATTCCAAGCATCGGCAACAAATAAATATCCTTTTCCCCAGACTGTTTTAAATTTTTTAGGGCTTTGAGGGTCATCATTAAATATTTTTCTTAAGGTCGAAAGCATGACATCAAAACGTCGATCTTGACCGTCATATTCTCTATTTTTTAATGCTTTAAACACAGAGTCTCGATCAACAACTTCGCCAGAGTGACTTGCTAAAAACCATAAGAATGAAAATAAACTTGTCGACAATTCTATTTCTTTTCCCTGATAGGTAACGCGGTTTGCTTCACCATTTATATTTAATTGTCCCAAAGTTATTTCATTAGTAATAGGTAAAGGTGTTTGTTGGCTTTTAAGGGCACTATTAATCCTCGCTAAAAGAGCACGAGGTCTAACGGGCTTTATTACGTAGTCATTTGCTCCTGCTTCTAAGCCAATAACTTCATCAAACTCATCAGCACGAGCAGTAAGCATAATAATAGGAATAGCTGAATCTTCTCTAAGAAGGCGGCAAACTTCTATGCCATTAAGACCAGGCAACATTACGTCTAACAAAACAAGATCTGGATTAAAGGCCGATACTTTCTTTTGTACTAAATTGCCACGAGCCACATGTTCAACGATAAAATTTTGCTCTTGTAAGTATTCAATAACCCAACCAGCAAGTGTAAGATCGTCTTCAACTAAAAGAATCTTATATTGTTTAACCATCTTAATCTCCATTCATAATTGGTTTAAAACAGACGCCATCGTCTTTTTCTCGGAGTTGCTTTATGCACCCAGCTGACATCAACAGAGGTTTCAGCGAGAACAATATTTTTATCAATAGAAACTAGCTGATATTCAAGTTTTTCACTTGATTCAAATTCAAACAGCACCTGGCTACCTTTACTATTTTTCCAACACTGGATGATTTTGTTGCTAACTTTTTGATAAATACAGAAATCACCTTGTTGTGGTACTTGCCATAGTAAATATACACTTGCATAACATTTTCTTCCTTGATGGAGGGCAACACAATTAGCTGGTGTTGCTGAAAGTGTCGTGGTACTTGTTAAAATGTTTTGATTATTTTCTTGAGCAATTGTGTTTGTTGTCATCAATATAAATACTGATAAGATCACTAATTTTAACCACGCAGTTCCATTGCCCAGTTTAAAATACATAAAGTACCCCCATCATAATTTGGGTAGCATTTTCTCTATCAACAATTGGACTGTCACCAATATCACCAAAATAATAGTTTTGACTTAACCCGATATTAAAAATCCAAGACTTCGATATTGGGTGCTGTGCAAAAACTTCAAATTGAGTTCTCAGTGCATGATGAGCAGTAAATTCTTCTCTTAATGGTGATATTTCATTTTTATCGATACCAACATAATAATCTATAACACTATCTGAATAATATGTTAGGCCTGCATTAATATAGATATCCCAGTTTCGATAAGGAACTATATGGCTATAAAAAGCATCAATAACCCAACCGTTAACATTGCTAAGAGGTGCAAGTGCAGCCACATCTAATGAAAAAATACTTTCTTCAAAATATCGAGAATATCGAAGTCCAATACCATCGGCTGTATCTCTTGTTTTTAACCCCTCTAAAATGGGAATGTTCTTATCTGCAATTTCCATTACGTTTACAGGATCAAAACCTGCAATGTAAGACTTATTGATTATGTCTAATTCCCAATCATCTTCAACTATTAGCTGATAACCTAATTCTGCGCCAAGGGTATGAGTATCAGCACGACGATGATCTGATTGAATGAAAAATCCTTTGTAATAAAAATCGAGTAGTATAGAAATGTTGAAATAATTGCCGAGATCTTCTCGTTCTATCCCTTCAATAATATTCGTAGAATGCTGTAAAGAAAATCCAGCTTGGGCTTGCCAACTGAATGTTTTATTAAACACCGTACTTTCATTTAACGGCTTTTTATCATTCGCTGAACTACTTACACTAAGTATGATCATCAGCAGAAACATTAGCTTTTTATACATGCTATTTTTATTTCCTGAACACGCATTTAAGCGTCATTATTATTAATTTATGCACCTTAAATACTTAAGTAGGGCTCATAATAAGCCCAATAGTAATTAGATTGGTTGCATTATATTAACAAATGTAATTGCTGATGGGCAGTTTGTCGGTGAAGTGAAATGTTTAAAAATTGTAAGATTTAATCAATTTATCTTTTTTTAAGGAATATATAACACTTAGCGTCTCCTTTAAAACTGTATCTTTACACCAATTGAAGGAAACATTCCCATGCCTTCTTCACCTTCTATGTTGTAATTGGTTAATGTTTCATTGCCATCAGGAGCATAATAATAACCTGATATATTTTCACTACCTGTTGCATTGAGCAGAGCAAATGTCCATTGAGCATCATTACCCCAATACTGTGTTTTGTAGTTAGCTTGAAGGTCGAGGCGATGATAAGTGGGTAATGTTTTTGAATTAAGTTCTCCATACGTGGGTAAAAAATGTTCTTGATATTCGGGGTTGATATGTAGGCCGACAATCGGAGTGTATTTTTGACCACTACGTACTGTTAAGCGAAGACCAAAATCCCAACGTTCATTGAACTTATAATTTGCTACTAAATTCCCCAATAATGGCGTGTCTAAATAATAATCTGTTGTGATATTGGTATGCTTATCTGTTCGTTCACTTTCGGACCAACTAATAGATGCCCAACCGTACCAGCTATCGGCTAATTCACGGGTTAATACCCATTCTACCCCTTTGGCTGAACCAGACATATCGTTGCTATAGTGTAAGTGAGCATTCACATCACCTTCATCTAATGATCGAGGTAAGTCATCTAAGTCTTTATAATAAAGATCGAGTGATGTATGCCAAAGATCATTAAGCTGGTAGTCGAAACCAACAGAGTAATGTTGTGCTTTTGGAGAATTTAAATTGGGGTTTCCTACTTTTCTTAACACTGTTTCTACGTCAGGAAAACGACTATAGCTGCCTTGCTTAAATTGAATAGACAAGTTATCTGATGCTTGCCACAAAAGTGCTAATCGATGATGAAGAAAAGATTGTTCAGTGTAGTCATTATCTTCAGCGCGTATTCCTAGTGTTAATTGCCAGTTATCGTTAATTTTCCATTGGTCATTAACATAAAGTGCAATGGTCTGATCGCTAAGTTTGTCAGTATCTTGAATACGTTCACCTTTTTTACTTTCACAGTCCTGATCGTGATCAGTACAATAATAAGGGATAGCGTCGAAACTATAGTTGAATTTTTTGTCTTGTAAGTCACTGCCAACCATTAAGGTATGATCTTCAAACCAATCAATTTGATAATGAAAGCGAAGGTTAAACTGTTCTTCTTCAATGTTGATAAATTGTCCTGCACCATAAGACTCTTTTGATTCTTCAATGGTGTGACCTAAAACGGCTTGCATAATTTTTCCGTCATCACCAAAGTATTGCCATGAAAGGCTTTGACTATCAAATTGAGATTGTATTTTTAAATCGCCAATAGAGTCAGGATCTACGCGGCCACTTTCCGAAGCATCCGAGATATTAATCCCACCTATATCGCTTGCGCCAGTAAGCGTGAAAGTAAGTTTATGATCATCACCAATTAGCCATTGGTATTTACCTTGATAATCATCACTTACTGGCGCTTTAAAAATAGTATAACCTTCATCCTCTTCTCCTTCGGGTAAAAATAAGTGAATTAAGCTGCGACGATAAGAAAAATAAAATGCATGGTTTTCATTTATCCCCCCTTCAACCATTACACCTGTTTTTAATAAGCTAGCATCAAGTGTGGTCGTGATTTCTTGATTCTTAGGATCTCGTAATTGAATATCAAAAACGCCACCGGTAGCATTGCCATATTGGCTATCAAAGGCAGCAGGATGAAGGGTGAAATCTCTGACTACATTTTCATTAAAAATACTATCGCCAAATAAATGGAAAATATATCCAACTGGCATATCGTCGATAAAAAATGCATTATCATCAGGGGAAGAGCCTCTTATCGCTGGCTCGCCGCCATCATCTCCGCCAGCATAAACTACGCCGGGCATGCTAAATACAGCATTAAGTGGATCATGATCTAATCCTGCAATGGCAAGTAGTTTTTCTGTTTCTATACTGACTTCACTGTTTGCTTGATTACGCCTGCCTCTTATTTCTATTTGTTCTATGGTGCTATCAACTTTTTCTTGTTGATTTTGTTTATTGGCAAAGGTAGGAAAAGTAATAGCGCAATGCCCTAAAATGACTAATGTGAGTGAATTTAGTTTGCGATTATAAGCTGACATATAGAACGTTGATGAATGTATTTGCAACTATTATTAGTTATTTTAATGTTTGAATCTTGCAGCTAATTGTCGAAAAATTGTTGATAAATGTCAGTTTTTGTAAGTAGATTATTACCTTTTTCACTTAAATATGACTTTTCTTGGTTCTGGTTATTTAATCATTTGAAACGAATTTAATTTGTTGGAATAAGGTAGGTAATAATGGTGAAGAGTCTTGGTAAGCTAAAACGATTTCTCGAGTAAGCTGCAGCTCATTTATCGCTTTAAAACTAAGATCGGAATTTTCAATGATTTCAGAGTAAGCGGGCACAAGTGCACAGCCTAATCCTGCACGGACGAGGCCAAGGGCATAGTCAATTGTTTGAATCTTTGCTCGAATATCTAATTGAATGCCTGATAAGGTTAAAGTGTCATTGAGCATTTGCCAAGCGTTACATGGCGAACGTTGAATAAACGCTAAGTTATCGAGATCAGAAAGTTGAATTTGGTCTTTTAAGGATAATGGATGGTTTATTGGTAACACTAAAAGATAATCTTCTTGCCATATTGAAAGGTATTTTTCTTCATCTTTAAGCTCTTCTTTAATGATTATTCTTGCATCACAGTTTTCATGTTGCGGCACCAGTGTGAGTTTCATCGATGGTTCTGCAGAGGTAAAATCTTTTAATAATGCACTCATGCGTTTAACTCCTAAGCCTTTAGTGACGCCGAGTCGGAAGCCTTGTTTGATTTCATTAGTTGAGAATGTTGTTTTAATCGCATCAGCTTGACCAAGTAACTGTTTAGCTAATGGATAAAGTTTTTCACCATGTTCCGTTGGTGTTACGCCACGAGCATGGCGAGAAAATAATGATTGATGAAACTCTTGCTCCAATTGAGCAACAGCGGCAGAGATCGAAGGTTGGGCAATAAAACAGCGTTTAGCAGCAGCACTAAAGCTTTGTTGTTCATAAACAGCAACGAAATATTTTAAGTGTTTTAAGTCCATATCAGAATTATTAAGTAATTTTACTTAAATAGCTATAGGAAAAACCTATACAAGGTAAATAAAAACTATATTTTAACTTTGGCTTGGTTTTGCTTAATCTTTGTTCACTTAAATATTATATCGATTTATTTGCAATCAAGTTCTTCAAATTTATCGAGTAAATAATAATGCAACGTTAATTTAAATAGGAACCATGATGTCAAATGCACAACCAACTTCAAAACCTAGTTTCAACTGGCAAGATCCGCTTTCAATTGATTCATTGCTATCTGAAGAAGAACGAATGATACGTGACAGCGCTCATCAGTATTGTCAGGAGCAATTAATGCCTCGTGTATTATTAGCAAACCGTAATGAAACTTTTGATCCTGAAATAATGAAAGAATTAGGTTCTCTAGGTTTGTTGGGTTGTACCATCGAAGAGAAATATGGTTGTGCAGGTGTGAATTATGTGACTTATGGTTTAATTGCCAGAGAGGTCGAACGTGTAGATAGTGGCTATAGAAGTGCGATGAGTGTTCAGTCATCTTTGGTGATGCACCCAATTCATGCTTATGGTACTGAAGAGCAAAAAATGAAATATCTACCTAAATTAGCAACAGGTGAGATGATTGGTTGTTTTGGTTTAACAGAACCTAACTCAGGTTCTGATCCTGCAAGTTTACTAACAAAGGCAACTAAAGTGGAAGGAGGTTACCGTTTAAGTGGTAATAAAATGTGGATCACAAATTCTCCTATTGCGGATGTATTTATTATTTGGGCAAAACTTGATGGTGTTATCAAAGGTTTTATCTTAGAAAAGGGTATGGAAGGTTTATCTGCCCCTAAAATTGAAGGTAAATTTTCACTTCGAGCCTCTATCACTGGCGAAGTAGTAATGGACAATGTTTTTGTTCCTGAAGATAATTTATTACCTCATACACAAGGTTTATCTGGACCTTTTGGTTGTTTAAATAAAGCTCGATACGGAATTGGTTGGGGGGCCTTAGGTGCTGCTGAATATTGTTGGCATGCTGCAAGGCAATATACTTTAGACCGTGAACAGTTTGGTAAACCTTTAGCTGCAACACAACTTATTCAGAAAAAGCTGGCTGATATGCAAACTGAAATTACCACAGGCCTATTTGCGTGTCTTCAAGTAGGTCGATTGATGGACGCAGGAACATTAGCACCTGAATCTATTTCTTTAATTAAGCGAAACTCTTGTGGAAAAGCATTAGAAATTGCTCGTACTGCCAGAGATATGCATGGCGGAAATGGTATTGCAGATGAATTTCATGTGATTCGTCATATGATGAATTTAGAAGCAGTAAATACTTATGAAGGGACACATGATGTGCATGCACTTATTTTAGGTCGAGCACAAACAGGAATACAGGCTTTCTTTTAATATCCAATAACCATGTTATTTCATTGCTCGTGTGTTTAAATTTATTAGTAGAAAGGTAACCGTTCATGTCAGACCGTAACCAGTGCGTAAAAGAAAATTTTATTCGCTTTGTTGAACAATTTGATTTGCCTAAATTAAGTTGTCAGTTAACTCCTCAAGAGGTTGGGCTAACTGATGGCGAACTGGTTGATCTATTTGAAACCCAAGTAATCAGTCGTCATCTTGATTTGCATTCAAGAGTGATGCAAAAACAAGGGCAAAGTTTTTATACTATTGGTAGTTCTGGCCATGAAGGAAATGCAGCTACGGCAAAGGCTTTTCGTGCGAGTGATATGGCTTTTTTACATTATCGTAGTGGAGCATTCACGCTTCAACGAGGTAAACAAGTAAGTGGGCAAACGTCGATTTATGATATGTTATTATCTTTTGCTGCATCAAAAGATGATCCTATTTCTGGGGGACGTCATAAAGTATTAGGTAGTAAAGCTTTAGCTATTCCTCCGCAAACTAGTACCATCGCATCACATATTCCAAAAGCAATGGGAGCAGCATTTTCAATAGGTTTGGCTAAAAGATTAGATCATCAAGGTGAAATTCCACATGATGGGGTTATCGTTTGTAGTTTTGGTGATGCATCGTCAAATCATTCCACTGCACAAGGTGCAATTAATAGTGCTGCATGGGCTGCATATCAGTCTATTCCTATGCCAATAGTTTTTGTTTGTGAAGATAACGGTATTGGAATTTCTACCTCAACTCCAACAGGTTGGATTGAAGCAAACTACAATAATAGAGCAGGACTAAATTATCTGAGCTGTGATGGTTTAAATTTACTAGATACTTACCGTGTAAGCCAACAAGCAGCGAAAATAGCTCGTGACAAACAGCAACCTGTATTTTTACATGTAAAATTGATCAGATTATTAGGACATGCAGGCTCAGATGCTGAATTTGTTTATCGCAAACAAGAAGTCATTGAAGCGAATGAGCATAATGATCCTTTATTGCACAGTGCAAGAATATTGCTTGAAAGTAATATTTTAACGGCTGAACAAATTATCGATATTTATCAAAGCATTGCTAATCGTGTTGAGTATGTTGCGCAAGAAGTGATTAAAAAACAACGTCTAAATACTGCTGCTCAAGTGATGGAAAGTATCATTCCAGGGCATGTTAAGAGTAAAGCTATTACGGTTAGCCCTAGTAAACGACAAGCACTTTTTAAGCATGAAAAACATAATATCTCAAAGCATCAACATTTGGCTAAATTAATTAATTGGACTTTGATTGATTTGATGGCGCAACATGAAAATATGGTGATGTTAGGTGAAGACATCGCGAAAAAAGGTGGTGTATATAATGTGACGACAAAACTGGTTGAGCGTTTTGGAAAAAACCGTATCGCGAACACATTGCTTGATGAACAATCTATCTTAGGTGGTGCAATTGGTTTAGCTCATAATGGTTTTTTACCCATCCCTGAAATACAGTTTCTTGCTTATGTACACAATGCTGAAGATCAAATTCGTGGTGAGGCAGCAACACTTTCATTTTTCTCTAAAGGTCAATTTACCAATCCTATGGTTATCCGAATTGCTGGGTTAGCTTATCAAAAAGGCTTTGGCGGACATTTTCATAATGATAATTCTTTTGCCGTATTTCGAGATATTCCTGGCCTCATAATCGCTTGTCCTTCAAATGGCGCTGATGCTGTCGAACTACTAAGGGCATCAGTGAAGTTGGCAGAAGAAGAGCAACGTGTGGTAATTTTTCTTGAACCAATCGCCTTGTATATGACTAAAGATTTGCATCAAGAAGGGGATGGCTTATGGACTTTTCCTTATCAAGCCCCTGCATTAGAAAGAGCAAATGATGAAGATAAAACTAACAATAATTCAGCAGGGTTAACAATTTCTGTTCAAGGTAAAGGTACTGATTTATGTATTTTAACTTACGGTAATGGCTATTACTTGTCACGACAAGCAGAAAAAGAGTTAACAGAAAAAGGTATTCATTGTCGGGTCATAGATTTGCGTTGGTTAGCTCCTTTAGATGAAAAAGGGATTATTGAACAAGCTCAAGCATGTAAAAAGGTTTTAATTGTAGATGAATGTCGTAAAACAGGGTCTATAAGTGAGGCGTTAATGAGTTTACTTACTGAAAAAGCAGGAATAAATTCACAAAATATGCAGCGACTTTGTGCACAAGACAGTTTTATCCCTCTTGGGAGTGCCGCCCATCATGTGTTGCCGTCTAAAGACGATATTGTGTCTGTAGCAAGTAAAATTTGCTCAAGTAATGCTCAATTAAAAGCTTAGGAAAGAAAATGACAACAATTAAAACAGAAAGTAAAAAACAGCGTGCTGTAGTTATTTGCCCTGGGCGTGGAACTTACAACAAAGAAGAACTTGGCTATTTGAAGCGTTTTCATGGCGATAAAGTTGAGTTTATCAATGATATTGATCAATATCGTAATAAACAAAATCAAATGCCAATTAGCGAACTTGATGCTATGGAAAATTATAGTATGCGTACTCATACGGCAGGTGAAAATGCATCAGCACTTATTTATGCATGTGCCTATAATGATCATCAGAGAATAAATCGAGACCTTTATGATGTAGTGGCTGTTACTGGTAATTCGATGGGCTGGTATATTGCACTATCGGTTGCCGGTGCATTAAAGCCTAACGGTGCTATTGAACTTATAAATACTATGGGTTCTATGATGTCAAAAGGGCTGATAGGTGGGCAACTTATTTACCCTGTTATTGATGAATTTTGGCATAAAGATGATGTGCGTGAACAGCAAGTCATGCAATGGCTTGATGATGTTAATCAACAAGAAGAATGTGAAGTTCACATATCAATTTTTTTAGGCGGTTACCTAGTTTTTGGTGGAAATAAAAAAGGATTAACAGCACTGGAAAAAATATTGCCAGTGATTGATGAGAGGTACCCGATGAATTTATTTAATCATGCGGCATTTCACACCCCTTTATTAAACAGTATTTCAGAAAAAGCACTACAACAATTATCGGTTGAATTATTTAATGCCCCGGAAATACCTTTAATCGATGGTTTGGGTAATATTTGGCAACCGTACTCAACAGATGTTAAAGATTTATACGATTATACATTAACAACCCAAGTCACCGAACCTTATAACTTTAGTAAAGCAATTGAAGTTGCTATCAAAGAGTATGCGCCTGATAAACTGATTATTCTTGGGCCGGGGGCTACACTAGGTGGTGCGGTTGCCCAGTGTTTAATCGAACATAATTGGTTGGGACTTTCTTGTAAGAAAGACTTTATTGAGCAGCAGAAAAAAGCACCTTTTATTCTTTCAATGGGAATAGCAGAGCAACGCAAACAGGTATTGTAACTATAGAGTTAGGCCTTAAGATTATTTTTAACAAATTTTTTGTCTTCAATTTGAATATGGTTACTTAACCAATCAGATAAAAAATTAAGTAATTCGGTAGAAACTTTAGTAAGGTCACGGTGTTTTTTCTTGAATTGACTGAGTTGTTCAATAAAATGATGATGCTGCAAAATATGCAATTCAGTATCTTTATTATTTAAGCGAAAGAAATAAGTTTCTTCTGTATTAAAATGATATTGAGTGTAATCAACAAGCTGTGAAAAAATTGACTCAATAACTTCTGAGTCTTCATTTTTTTCAATTGTAATAGCAAGTTTATTGATTAAATGTATTAACATTTTGTGTTGGTTATCTATTAGTTCAACATCTACCCCGAGTGTTTCTTCATTCCATTCTATGAGTGACATAAATATCCTTTAAATGATGTTTTATTTATTAAATTTACATGTGAAATAGGGGAGTTTCTATTAGTTTTATGATAATAACTTGATCTATCTTTAATCTTGATTGAAAACATCTAGTAAGAGTTAATTATTTCGTCAACAGTAACAAATTGATAGTCGAGTTGACGATAATGCTGAATTATCTCATCTAAAGCATTTACTGTTCCTTGTCTATTTCCTCCACCATCATGCATTAATATTATTGACTCAGGGTGAATATGTTTAATGGCTAGGCTAGCAATATTTTTTGTAGTATTAGTATCATCATTCCAGTCTTGAGTATCGATTGACCAAATAACCGTTTTCATCTTTTTTTCAATGAGTTTTTCTACTTTTTTATCCGTTGTACTGCCAAAGGGAGGGCGAAATAGTTTAGGGACTACACCGGTAATTTTTTCAAGTAAGTCATTTGTTGCTAAAATTTGATTTTCCCAATATTTTTCAATTGATTGATGTTCATTAGCATTACTATGATCCCATGAATGGTTGGCCACCAAGTGACCTTGTTGGTGTATACTTTTAACTAATTCAGGATGTTTTTTTATTGCAGTTCCTACCATGAAGAATGTTGCTTTAATATTGTAACTATTCAGTTTGTTAATAATTTTAGTTGTGTACATAGAAGGTCCATCGTCAAAAGTTAATGCTACTTTTTTAGATGTTGTTTTTCCTTCAATGAAATAGTTTTTTGAGTATTTTTGAGCACGTTTTTCATGATGACTAACGGGAATTTTTCCGGCGATGAAATTATCATTACGAATATATAACCGTGTTTTTATATTATGACTCTTCTTAAGAGTGTTTTGGTTAATCTCAGGGGAAAAATCTCGTTGTTGACAGCTGATTATTGATAATGAAAATAATAGGAAACTAAGTTGTTTTAATTTTCTAGTAAACATGATTTGTTTTTACAATTAAAGGATAAATGACTAAAAATAAATACTACTATAATTTTAATGATTCCTCGTATAAATATTCACCTGAATTAAATAAAAAATGAATGTTACTGCGAATTATCAGTTATATATAAAAATTAGCGTAATATTTAGTGAATAAAAAGTAGGATTAACGAAGGAAAATAGCTAATATATCTATTATCAAGGACTCAATATTAAAATGACAATGACATCAATACGCAAGAAAAATGAAGCCGAGTTACAATTAGCCTTTAAAGCCCTATTACATGAACAATGTTATGGCTCGCAAAGCCAATTAGCCGATGCTCTAGATGAGCAAGGCTTTAAAAATATGTCACAGGCAAAAATTTCGCGTTTGTTATCAAAATTAGGCGCAGTTAAAATGCGTAATGCTAACGATCAAGTGGTTTATATTTTACCTGATGAGTTAGCCATACCAAAATCTCGTCAAGCTATTCAATCTGTTGTTGTTAGTGTTAAACATAATAATACTCAAATTATTGTTAAAACAGGTATTGGCGGTGCTCCTCTTATTTCGCGTATGCTCGATAGTATGGGCGAAGCCGCTGGGATTTTAGGCACTTTAGCAGGAGATGATGCGATTTTCATTGCACCCGTTGATGTAAATAATATCGCTGAAATTACTGAAGATATTAAGCGATTGTTAGATGTTTCATAAAAAACTTTAGTGTACTATTTGAAAAAAAGAAGTGATATCACTTCTTTTTTTTTACATTTTTTTCATAAATTACAATATATTAATGAAAGTGTCACAAGCTGTCATATGACATTTGATATGACTGTCATAAATGTGTCGCCGATAAATAACTAAATTCCTGATTAAATTGCACTCGAATCGACATTAACAAAAATAATGATAGAAAGGATTACTATGAATAATACAACTAAAAATGTTCGTGAAGAGAATGAGCTAACTTCTGAAGTTAATTATCGAGATGGTTATCATTTTGATTTTGAAGTTGATGGGCATAATGTTCATGCCCATGGATCTTCAAAGTCAGGGAAAGAAACTGTCTTAGTTAACGGTGAAATAGTTGCAGAAAAAAGAAGTTTTAAGAGAAAGTCTACTTTAAATTTTTCTATTGAAGAAAATACATATGAAATCGAATTTAATATGGTGAATATGCTGACAGGTGAGCTACATTGCACGCTGATAAAAAATAATATGCATATAAAAACATTCAAGAAAGCGTTAAAGAAATCTAATCAATTAAGTCTTAAGAGCAGTAGTATGTGGCTGTTCTTTGCCGGAGGATTTTTTGGGTACATTTTAATGGCTGAATTACTAAGATTCATAAACGGTTAACTGAAATAGGACAATTAAGATTATGGAAGTTAATGCGCTAACGATAAAAAACTTAAGGTCAGAAAGAAGTTGGACACAACAACATCTTGCCGATGCATGCGGTATAAGTTTAAGAACTGTTCAAAGAGTAGAAAGATACGGTAATGCGTCAAATGAAACAGTGATGAGTATGGTTGCTGTTTTTGAAATTGAACAAAACCATATTGTTGTGCCAGATGAACCTGTCGAAATAGTAGAGCAAATGATTGGATTTGATAAACGAAAAGATAAAAAACTTATTTTTTCAACACTACT
>JAGSHH010000185.1 GCA_023954655.1 Colwelliaceae bacterium | reverse complement strand
TTGGCTGTTTGCCATGTCAATGGCACTTGGTTATCTTGAACGCTACTATTCAGAGACGAAGACTTTTGTACACTTGAAATAGTTGAAACTTGTTCAGGAACGGATAATTGATAACGCTTACCAATTTCTAACGAAGATTGTTCGGATTGACGGCTAGCCGTTGCTTTTTCTGAAGGAAATATGACCAGCAATAGTAATAATGCACTTACTGCTGTGATAAAAACTTTATGTTGTTTTGGCAATTGCACATATAAATTTTTTATATTATTCAAAAAGTTACTACCTTTGCTAACCACTTTAATACGACGTCTGTCGTTTACTATAACAAAATAATATGCAAGGAAACAATCTTTGCCGTTTCACCAGCTATGAAATTACAGTAGAATTCGGCCATTATTATTTAAGTTATCCCTGTTATTGGAGTTAAATTGATGTCAGATGTCAGCCAAGCGTTTGCAGAAATAAAACGTGGTGCCGAAGAAATTTTGCTTGAAGATGAGCTATTAGAAAAATTGAAGCAAGGTAAGCCACTAAAAATTAAGGCTGGATTTGATCCAACAGCGCCTGATTTACATTTAGGCCATACGGTATTAATTAATAAACTTCGCCAATTTCAGCAATTAGGTCATGAAGTGATTTTTTTGATCGGTGATTTTACTGGTATGATCGGAGATCCGACAGGAAAAAATGTTACTCGAAAAGCATTAACGCAAGAAGATGTATTAGCGAATGCTGAAACTTATAAAGAGCAAGTATTTAAAATTTTAGATCCAGCAAAAACACGCGTTGAATTTAACTCAACTTGGATGGAGAAACTCGGCGCCGCAGGTATGTTAAAACTTGCTTCTCGTCAAACAGTTGCTCGTATGATGGAGCGTGATGATTTTAAAAAACGCTATTCGGGAGGTCAAGCTATTGCCATTCATGAGTTTATGTACCCATTAGTACAAGGCTGGGATTCTGTTGCTCTTGAGTCAGATGTTGAACTAGGTGGTACTGATCAAAAGTTTAACTTATTGATGGGACGTGAGTTACAAAAATCTGAAGGTCAACGTCCTCAAACTGTATTAATGATGCCATTACTAGAAGGTTTAGACGGCGTTCAAAAAATGTCTAAATCATTGAATAATTATATTGGTATTACTGATAGCCCGACAGAAATGTTTGGTAAAATCATGTCAATTTCTGACGATTTAATGTGGCGTTATTATGAATTACTTAGCTTTAAACCTATTGAAGAAATTAAAGGTTATAAAGATAAAATTGATAATGGTGCTAATCCACGTGATGTTAAAATTGATTTAGCAAAAGAGCTTATTGCTCGTTTTCATGATGATGATGCGGCGCAAGCTGCACATCAAGAATTTATTAATCGTTTTCAAAAAGGTGCTATGCCTGATGACATACCCGAGTTAACAATCACCACAGAAAGTGGTGAAATAGCGATTGCCAATTTATTAAAAGAAGCCGGATTAGTTGCTAGCACATCTGAAGCTATGAGAATGATCAAACAGGGTGCTGCAAAAATTGAAGGTGAAAAAATTACTGATAATAAATTGATTGTTATCGCTAATACTTCAGCAATTTATCAAGTTGGGAAACGGAAATTTGCTAAAGTAACTGTAATTTAGTTATTCAAATTTATAATTAATTTTTATTTTGAAACCAGTTTTAATAGCTGGTTTTTTTTCAACTACTATATTTAAAAGCTTTATAGAGAATCATTTTTGTTAACACTCATATATTCGTTTTATTTCTTAAACTTGATTAGTTAGCACCTTAATAGTTACGTCGAGTTTTTTTACACCTCAATGTTTAAATTTAATATTCGAAAACACTAACTCTTTGATGTATTGTTATTTCATCAATGTGGAATACATTGTGCTTTATTAAAGTATTAGAAATAATGTGGATATTTATTCAATGGAAGAACGTAAAATTAGAGATGCATTAATTGAAAGACGGGCTGCGAAAGAAAATTACCATGACTTATGGGAAAGTTTAACGCTAGCACAAAAATTCTCTGCAAGTAGCTTAGCTAAATATGGCTATGAACTAGGATTTATACGTTGTTCATCGGCAGGGAATGTTGCCATTATGGTGCTTAATGATAATGCTACAACCATTAGTAGTGATGGTGATATTAACACTGCACCAGATATTAAAATTCGATAAGTTTACCGATTAAAGTATTAATTCTAATTACTCCTTTATATTTAAGGCATTTCTTTTTAGTGACTGTTTTGATTTGTTTTATTGATCTAAGTCATATCCTATAAACTCCAGCTTCTTCCACATTAACAATATTGATTTAGATCAACTTCCATATTATCTGTCCGCGTAGTATGTGCGACATATTGTCGCGCCTTCTCAATTTTATTTGCGCCTAAGGATAGAAATATAGAAATGATAACGTTATCAAATTATCAAAACGTATTAACTAGAATGTTACTCTTAACGAGTATGTTTTTGTGTTTTGTCATGCCTGCACAAGCATTATTTGTTAGCCCTCCAAAAGATCCTATCCCATTAATTCATGAAATATTCCCTCAACTTACTAAAATTGGTGAGAAACAGGGAGAACCACTGACTTGGACTATTTATAAAGATGAAGAGATCATTGGTTATGCATTTGAAACCAATGACATCGCTAAAATTCCTGCCTATTCAGGTGAACCTGTAAATATGTTGGTGGCTATTGACCCTAAAGGTGTTTATTTAGGAGCCAAAGTTTTAGAACATCACGAGCCAATAATTCTTGCTGGTATCCCAGAAAGTAAACTGCATAAGTTTACAGAACAATATGATGGCTTGAATGTATCAGACAGACTGAAAGTTGGTGGTAATCAAACAGAGGGTATTGTACATATCGATGGTCTTTCAGGCGCAACTGTTACCGTTATGGTGATGAATGTCGGTATTGTAAAATCAGCAACACAAGTAGCTCGTTCTTTAGGACTTATTAGCGCAAGCCAAGAAATTATTCAACCAATGGGTACTGTTTATCCGGATGTATATACAAAAGCTGATTGGACAACCCTAACGGGTGACGGATCAATCCGTAAGTTATATTTAAATAGAAAAGCTGTTGATGAAGCATTTGTTGGTACCGAGGCTGAACATATAGAAGAAGCATCTGCAGAGCAAAAGGAAGATATGTTTGCTGAGGTATATTTTGCTCAAGTTAATATACCTTCTGTTGGGCGAAATTTACTTGGTGACAGTGAGTATGAATATTTAGCCGCTAATTTAAAGTCAGGTGAACATGCTGTTATTTTAATGGGAACAGGATACTCATTTAAAGGCTCTGGTTACGTAAGAGGTGCGATTTTTGATCGTATTCAAGTACTTCAAGGGTCAGATGCAATTGCTTTTAGAGATTTAGACCACACTCGAGTACCTGATATTTATATTGATGGAGCCCCAAGCTTTAAAGAACGCTCTATTTTCATTATACGAGAACATCACGAATTTAACCCAGCTGAAGATTGGCAGTTAGAGTTACTAGTTCGCCGCCAAACAGGTCCGTTGGATAGTATATTCACGAGCTTTAAAGCTGATTACCATACGTTAGAAAAGTATGTAGATAGACCCCCAGTTATCCTGCCAGAGCCTGAATTAACATTAGCTGAGCAAGTGTGGAAAGAAAAAAATATTGAAGTAGTCATTTTATTTATCTTACTTGCTTTTTTACTTGCGTCATTGTTTTTACAAGATATTTTAGTTCGTCATCCAACGTTCATGCACAACTTTAGGCATAGTTTCTTAATTATTACTGTTGTTTTTATAGGTTGGTCATGGGGCGGACAGTTATCCATTGTTAACGTGTTTACATTCTTACAAGCATTTATGGCTGATTTTTCTTGGGATCTATTCTTACTTGACCCGGTTATCTTTATTTTATGGGGTGCGGCTGCCGTGACCATGTTGCTGTGGGGGAGAGCAGTATATTGTGGTTGGTTATGTCCTTTTGGTGCCTTACAAGAATTAATTAATGTATTTGCGAGATACATAAAAATACCTCAGTTTGAATTACCTTGGGCAGTACATGAACGCTTATGGGCAATTAAGTACCTTATTCTTTTGGGTCTATTTGGTCTATCGATGGAATCACTTGCTACTGCAGAGCAATTTGCTGAAATAGAACCATTTAAAACAACTTTCTTATTAAAGTTTGACCGTGAATGGCCATTTGTTATTTATGCCAGCGCATTGTTAATTATTAATATTTTCACCCGTAAGTTTTTCTGTCGTTATTTATGTCCGTTAGGTGCTGCCCTTTCAACCAGTAATAGTATTCGTTTATTTAGCTGGTTAAGACGTCGTCCAGAGTGTGGTCAGCCATGTAAAACTTGCGCAAAAGAATGTGAAATTCAAGCTATTAACCCAGATGGCGAAATTAACATGCGTGAATGCCATTACTGTCTAGATTGCCAAGTCACTTATTTTAATGAAGAAAAATGTCCCCCATTGAAAAAAATAGCACGAAAGAAACGGAAGTTTCAAGAAGATGAAATAGAAACCGTCAATGTTGCTTAATGCATTGATAACAAATTTATATAACAAATTTAAAAGATAATAAAAGTGGAGAAGAGTATGAGTAACGACGATAAAAGCTCTAATAACGTAGAGCTAGAAAATGAAGATAGACGTAAGTTTTTTGGTAAAACCGCGTTAATTGGAGCTGGTGCAGTTGCTGCTCCTATGACTGCTGCAATGTTTTCATCAATGGCACAGGCACAAAGAAACGAAGTTTCTAATAGTCCTCATGTTGGACCTGGTGACTTAGATGAATATTATGGTTTCTGGAGTGGTGGCCACTCTGGTGAAGTACGCATTTTAGGTGTTCCTTCAATGCGTGAATTGATGCGTATTCCTGTATTTAATACTGACAGTGCTACTGGTTGGGGATTAACAGAAGAAAGTAAGCGTATTAAAGGCGATAGTGCTGACCTTCATGCGGGTGATTCACATCATCCCCACATGAGCATGCAAGATGGTCGTTATGACGGTAAATATGTATTCATTAATGATAAAGCTAACTCTCGTGTAGCTCGTATTCGTTGTGACGTTATGAAATGTGACAAGATGATCACTGTTCCAAACGTACAAGCTATTCATGGATTACGTGTTCAAAAAGTTCCTCATACCAAATATGTTATTTGTAATGGTGAATTTGAAATCCCAATGAATAACGACGGCAAAGGCGGCATGAAAGATGTTAGTACTTACCGTTCATTATTTAACGTGATTGATGCTGAAACGATGGAAATGGCTTTCCAAGTAATGGTTGATGGTAACCTAGATAACACTGATGCTGATTACGATGGTAAATACTTCGCATCTACATGTTATAATTCAGAAATGGGAATGAATTTAGGTGACATGATTTCAGCTGAACGTGATCATGTTGTTGTATTTAGTCTTGCTCGTTGTGAAGCTGCACTTAAAGCAGGTAAGTTTAAAACTTATAATGGAAATGATGTTCCTGTATTAGATGGAACTAAAGGTTCTGAATTAACACGTTATATTCCTGTGCCTAAATCACCACATGGCATGAATACTTCACCAAACGGTGAATATTTTGTAGCTAACGGTAAGTTATCTCCAACAGTTTCTATTATTTCTATTAAGAAATTAGACTCATTATTTGCTAATAAAATTAAACCTCGTGAAGCTATTGTTGCTGAACCAGAATTAGGTTTAGGTCCACTACATACTGCATTTGATAACAAAGGAAACGCATATACTACGTTATTCCTTGATAGCCAAATAGCAAAATGGAATGTACAAGATGCAATTGATGCGCATAACGGCAAAAAAGTTAACTACATCCGCCAAAAATTAGATGTGCATTATCAACCAGGTCATAACCATACTACTGCGGGTGAAACTCGTGATGCTGATGGTAAATGGTTAATCGCTTTATGTAAGTTCTCTAAAGATAGATTCCTACCAGTTGGCCCATTACGTCCTGAAAATGATCAATTAATTGACATTTCTGGCGATGAAATGAAACTAGTACATGATGGTCCTACTTATGCAGAACCGCATGATTGTATGATTGTTCACCGTAGTAAAATGAAACCACTGAAAATATGGCCACGTAATGATTCAATTTTTGCTGAAACAATTGCACAAGCAAAACGTGACGGTGTTGATGTTTATACTGAAAACAAAGTAATTCGTGACGGCAATAAAGTACGTGTTTACATGACGTCAATTGCTCCTACTTACGGTATGGAATCATTTAACGTGAAGCTAGGCAATGAGGTAACGGTTATCGTTACTAACCTTGACCAAGTTGAAGATGTAACCCATGGTTTTTGTATGACTAACCATGGTGTGCAAATGGAAATTGGTCCTCAAGCAACAGCATCAATTACCTTTACAGCGAATAAACCAGGTGTTCAATGGTATTACTGTAATTGGTTCTGTCATGCACTTCACATGGAAATGCGTGGAAGAATGTTTGTTGAAACTTAGGTTTTGTTGAAACGACTAGGATAAGTTTTAAGTAGAAAGCTCAATATTTTAAAAAGTATTGAGCTTTATCTTTATTGTTAGAGAAAAATCGCATTAATTTTTTTGTGATATAAATCACTTTTTAACAAAAGCTTAATCAAGATCAAGGGCATAACAATTTAAAATTGTTATGCTCTTTTTACACTATAAAAACGAAGATTTTCATTGAGAATTATCATTAAAT
>JAGSHH010000211.1 GCA_023954655.1 Colwelliaceae bacterium | reverse complement strand
TCAATGAAAAGTTTCTTAATGAAATATCCCCCATCAAACATGTCGATAAAATAAATATACCTGTTTTACTTATACATGGCACAGATGACAAAGTTGTTTCTGTAGAGCAGTCTGAAGATATTTTTGATGCACTTAAATCTGCGAAAAAAGAAGTAAAATATATCCCATTAAAAATGGTAGGGCATCACTTCAAAACTGAAAAAACACGACTCAAAGTACTAAAAGCTATTGACGACTTTGTTCATCAACATCTTCGGTAGACTTTCTTGCTGTTTATTTAAATCGGATTTAAAAAAGCTCAGAAAATATCTCTGAGCTTTTTAGTTTTTCTAGTAGGGCTTTGTATTTAAACAGTTTTAAGCTTCCACTGTCCCTTTTTAAACACTCTCCAGCCTACAAAAGCAAATAAAGTTTGTGAGAGGGTAACTGATAAAAATACGCCTGTGGGACCTAGTTCAAATCCTTTTGCTAGAGCTAGTGCTAATGGTATTTGGATAAGCCAATAACAAAAAAAGTTGATTTTTGTAGGCGTTATCGTATCTCCAGCACCGTTGAAGGCTTGCACTAAAATCATCCCTAAGGCGAAAAAACCATTGCCGTAACTGATATAACGAAGACATTCTACCCCAAAAGCAATTACGTTCGTATTATCAGTAAATAAACCAATGATTTGTGCAGGAATTGAAATAAAAATAACGGCTACAATGAGCAAAAAGTAAATGTTGTATTTTGCAATTTTCCAAACTGACTCTTCTGCTCGCTCTGGTTTATTTGCCCCAAGATTTTGTCCAACTAATGTGGCTACAGCATTACTCAACCCCCAAGCTGGTAGAATCACAAACATGATCACTCTAATGGCAATAGTGTAACCTGCAACAGCATCACTTCCATAAGTTGAAACAATTCTCACTAGTGCAATCCAACTCGCCGTTGCTATCAAGAATTGAACAATTCCCCAGAATGATACTTTGATTAACTTTAAGCAAACTTCAGTTTGAACAAGTAGATGTCTAAGTGTAATTTTAATTCTACCTGCAACACCAAAAAGATAACTAAGCTGATAAATAACACCAACGCCACGTCCAATTGTTGTGGCAACTGCGGCGCCTGTTAAGCCCATTTCAGGAAATGGCCCCACGCCATAAATTAATAAAGGATCTAATACTATGTTAATCCCGTTAGCGAGCCATAAAGAACGCATTGCAATTGACGCATCGCCAGCGCCTCTAAAGATGGCATTAATTAAAAATAAATATAAAATTGTAATTGAGCCCGTTAACATGATGGTTGTGTAGCTTTTTCCTTGTGCTATCAAAGCATCATTTCCACCCATGACTCTAAGAATATCTTCAGCAAAATTTAGTCCAATAAAACCGACAATAAGAGCAACAGCCATACCTATCCATAAAGTTTGACCTGCAACTACATCAGCTTGTTCTATATTTTTCTCACCATATCGACGAGCAATAGTAGCTGTAACTGCCATGCTTAAGCCTATTGCTAATGCATACAATAGCGTCAAAACTGCTTCTGTTAATCCCACAACGGCAACCGCTTGTGCACCTAAACCGGAAACAAAAAATATGTCTGTTATGGCAAAAATGGATTCCATTAACATTTCTAACACCATAGGTACTGCTAATAAAAAAGCAGCTACACCTATAGAACCAGTGGTTAGATCTTTATGGTCACCTTTTAGTGCTTGTTTAAATAACTGTCGTAAACTTATTTTTTTTGACGTAACGTCTTCATTTTTTACATCATCTTGTAATATAGATTTATTTTGTGATTTCAAAATTTGTACCTTTAAGTGCCAATACAATTGGCTCTAATAAATATGCTTCACACTCTCTAAAGAATGTAATTTATGAATAGCTAATACTGAAAGATTTGGGATAAGAAAATATAATGCAAACATGCCAATCTTCATAAAATGAAGAAAGTAAAGTTTTAATCTATATAATGCTTGTTGGTATGATTAACCGTACTTCAGAGTCGTTTATTATTAATTACGACAAATACAGTTTGCACAAATCCCTGGAGTGACAATATCAGCGATAACATGTGTTGATTGGTGTAAATTGTTCATTGTCTCGCTCTCCATAGGAAATATTGATAAGAACTAAAGAATGTCAGTCTACGTTCAAAAAGTCAACGGGCAGAAATAAATTAATATTTTCTAATAATTTATTTATTGTATACAGTATGCAATAATGCATAGCGATTTTATTATAAAGGGTTATTTATGTTGTCTATTAGTGCGGAAACTATTCATAAAGCATTAACTTTTCCTCAACTTGTTAATGCCTTACAAACGGCTTTTACAGAAAATATAAAAGTACCACCTCGTTTGCATTTTGATATGGAAAACCCTAAAGCCAATAGAGAAACTACATTGTTGATGATGCCTGCATGGCAAGCCGGCGATGTTGCAGGTATCAAATTGGTTACTGTTGCACCTGAAAATAGCCACAAAAACTTACCATCAATCCAAGGTACATATCTTTTGTTAGACGTTGATACCGGATCTATGAAAGCTCTTATGGACGCACCTTCGTTAACGGCAAAAAGAACCGCAGCTGCTTCAGCCTTAGCATCAAGGTTTTTATCACGAGAAAATAGCGATACTTTATTAATTGTTGGAACTGGGACTCTTGCACCACATTTAATTGAAGCACATGCTAGTGTCAGGCCTATCAAACAAATTTATGTTTGGGGTCGAACAAAAGAAAAAGCTGAAAAAATTTGTCAAAAAGTTACTCATTTAAATATACCGTGTATAGCTGTAGAAGATCTTGAATATTATGTTCGACAATCTGATATTATTTCTTGCGCAACATTAAGTACCGAACCTCTTATATTTGGTAAATGGCTTAAAGAAGGACAACACTTGGATATGGTGGGGGCTTATCGTCCTGATATGAGAGAAATGGATAATGAATGCCTAACTCGCTCAGTAATTTTTGTTGATAACTTTGAAAGTGCAGTAAGGGAGACTGGTGATATTGCCATCCCTTTAATGGAAAATGTTATTTCACATAGTGATATAAAGTCTGATTTATTTGCCATGTGTAAAAATGAATTTTGCTTCGAAAGAGAAGATTCAGACATTACTACTTTTAAATCAGTTGGGCACGCTTTAGAAGATCTTGCTGCCGCCAAATTAGTATTTTCCTCCATAGAAAAACCATAATTTGAGATTATTTTTATTAGAGATAAGGTGTTTTAACACTTTTATGTTAACAGTTTGTAATAGCTCATAGTATTTATTGACTTTATTGTGATTGGCTATTTTAATTAAGTTATTGAAGCTTTAAGGATAAAATAGTTAATGGCAGCATCAGTCTCTTTTAATAATAAATTAAGTCGACGTGTGCTTGTTTATATTTTGCTTTGTAGCTCTCTATTATCTATTTTCTCAACATTTATTCAGCTTTATACTTCATACCAAGAAGATCTTATTCGCTTAGATAAACAGTTTGATAATATCGAAACAAGCTACATTCAGTCTATTTCAACTAGTTTATGGGATTTTAATGAGCCCCTCGTACAACAGCAAATACAAGGTATTGTAAAACTCCCAGATATAAAATTTGTTAAAATCACGACTGGTTTTGGCAAAATATATCAGTTTGGGAATGAAGAAGCTGAGATCAAAAAACATGTTGAATATCCAATTTTATATGGTGAAAACGATATAGGAGATATCTTTATTGGTGCAGACTATGAAGATATCTATCAAGCTTTATGGCAAAAAGCGGGTTTTATTGTCACGACTGAATTTGTTAAAACATTTATCGTGGCATTTTTTATCATGTTTATTGTTCATTGGGTTATAACTCGACAGATTTATCACATCACCTCGTATTCTCAAAAAGTTAAAACTGAAAACTTAGATGAACCATTGATTTTAAAAAATAGAAGTGGTCATACCGATGAACTCGATGACTTAGCTGATGCGATAAATGGTATGCGTTTGGCATTGAAGAATGACATTGTAAAACTTGAGGAGGCAGAAAATGCGTTAATAAACTTAAATGGTGAATTAGAAATTAAAGTTTATGACCGCACATCAAAGTTAGCGGCAAGTAATCAGCAATTACAACAATCACTTGATGATTTAACTTTAGCAAAAGACCAATTAGTCCAGTCTGAAAAAATGGCTTCTTTAGGGCAATTAGTTGCAGGTGTAGCGCATGAGGTAAATACACCGTTAGGTATCTGCGTAACTTCGATTACAGCCTTAAAAGAAAAAGTTTTAGATTTAACATATTCGGTTGAAAATGAGAATTTAACCAAGTCTCAGCTTACAACAACGTTGTCGTTATTAATTGAATATCAAGAAATTATCGAGCGCAGCCTAAATAAATCAGTAGAGTTAATCCGCGGGTTTAAGTCTGTTGCCGTTGAGCAACATACAGATCCTGAAATAAATATTAATTTATTACAACATGTAAATGATGTGGTAAATACCGTTAAAACGCTATTTAAACGTAAAAATTATATCATTAATGTTTCCGTTGATGAAAACCTTAGTTTAGTGACCTACCCTAGTGCTTGGAACCAAATATTAACTAATTTTATGACCAACTCGCATATTCATGGTTTTGAAAATAGAGAGAAAGGTGAAATAAATATTAGTTTCAATGAAAGTAATGGCTTTTTGACATTACTTTATAGTGATGATGGCGTTGGTTTAGATAGTGAAATTGAGAAGCGAATTTTTGACCCATTCGTTACTACTAAACGTGGACAGGGTGGTTCAGGTTTAGGCATGAATATTGTGTATAACTTAGTTGATGCTAAGCTAGGTGGAACTATTAAATGTTTAACTGTAGAGAAAGGCTGTAGTTTCCAAGTAAAAGTTCCTATTGTCCATCAAGCAGTGAGCGATATA
>JAGSHH010000103.1 GCA_023954655.1 Colwelliaceae bacterium | reverse complement strand
TTCTGGATATATATAAAATAAATTTATACGGTTCCGTTGGCCTTGGTATCGTATTTACGCCAATGATTGGACTTTTGGGAGGAGTTCTTATTTATAAATTAAAACAAACAAATATAGATAGATAGATAAAGTAGGATTCAGCTATAAGTTCTAATAATTGGATGGTTTACTGTTATTTCAATTTCACTTAGTCCTCCATTATTAATAATCTGTTCCTAAAAACATAATGTCACGCTAGGAAGTTACCAAAGAAGGAGTCAAAATGTTAGAGTTAAGGCCAAATTGCGAATGTTGTAATAAAGATTTATCTCCTCAATCAAGTGAAGTTTATATTTGTACCTTTGAATGCACATTTTGCTTAAAGTGTACGCAAAGTATTTTGAATTTTGTTTGCCCAAACTGTTCAGGCAATTTAGTTCAACGCCCTATTCGTCCGACGTCAGCGTTAATTAGTAATCCAGCATCAACAGTAAGAATAATTAAAAAGAATGGTTGTACACAAACCACATAGTAAACAGCTTAAGCATCCAAAAGATTTTTCTAGAAAAAAGTCATGACGCATTAACAAACGTTCAAACAAAATTTTGCGATGATTTGGATGAGGCCACTAAATGGTTCAACAAAATAGGGTTTATGATAAAACAGTAACAACCCAATATATGAGTATTATTTAACAACTTTTAACTACAGAGTATTTATAAATGGATTTAAAAATAAATGTTATAGATTCATTCACTGATATTACTTTTAATGGTAACCCTGCGGCAGTAATTATCACTGAAGACTGGCTTTCAGTTGAACTAATGCAGTCCATTGCGATAGAAAATAACCTGTCAGAAACAGCATTTGTAAAATGCTTAGATAATAAGCATTATGAAATACGGTGGTTCTCACCTATTACAGAAATTGATTTTTGCGGACATGCTACCCTTGCTGCTGCATTTGTCATTTTTTCTCAAAACAAACAATTTATCACTATTAGTTTCTTTGCTAAAGCAGTTGGAAATTTATCTGTTACTAAAATGGATAATGGTTATATCCAAATGTGTTTCCCAAATAAAAAACCTAAAACAATTAATGATATACCATTAGCTTTATTGAACGGTTTATCAATAAAACCATCAAAGGTTTTACTCAATGAACAAGCCTATTTTGTAGTTTATGAACAAGAAGCTGATGTACTAAAAGTTGAAGCTAATAACGAACTTTTAAAACAACTTGCTCCATACGATGTAGTTGTAACCTCTTCTTCTAGTGAATATGATTTTGTTTCTCGGTATTTTTGGCCCGCCAATGGAGGAGATGAAGATCCAGTTACTGGATCTATTCACACAGGTTTAGCACCTTATTGGGCTGATAAATTAAACAAAGATGAACTTGTTGCATATCAAGCTTCTTTGCGAGGTGGAAAAGTACTTTGTCGAGTTGAAAGCGATAAGATTTACATTTCTGGAAAAGCAGTTCAATATCTAGAGGGTAAAATTACAGTTTAGTGGCGCTTTTAAATTCAAATTACTCTGAGGCGACTCAACGTTTGTTTTGTTCAGATTATCTTCACATTTTATTAAACAACTTATCAGCAAATTTATAGATGTATTTTCATTTTTCTCTTTGAATTTTCATGCTACTATCGCCACGAATAAACACACCTATATAACAATATTCTTTTAAGGTTTTTCGATGAAAATCATCTCTTTTAATATTAACGGCCTACGTGCTCGCCTTCATCAATTACAAGCTATTATCGATAAACATCAACCAGATATTATTGGTTTACAAGAAATTAAAGTGCACAACGATGCATTCCCTGTTGAAGACGTTGAAGCAATGGGATATCAGGTATATTTCCATGGTCAAAAAGCTCATTACGGTGTGGCAATGCTCTGTAAAAAAGAACCAACAAAAATACAATATGGTTTTCCAACAGATAGCGAAGAAGCTCAAAAACGTATGATAATGGTAGAAACTACAGATGAGCATGGTGAAAAAATTACCGTACTAAATGGATATTTTCCTCAAGGTGACAATATCGCTCACGAAACAAAATACCCTTATAAACGCCAATTTTATAAGGATTTAATGAGTTATTTAAACGAAAATCATGCGCCTGAAGAAAACGTAGTGATCATGGGCGATATCAATATTTCACCTATTGATTTAGATATAGGCATAGGTGAGCCTAACCGTAAGCGCTGGTTAAAAACCGGTAAGTGTAGTTTTCAACCAGAAGAGCGAGAATGGTTAGCAACGTTGATGAATTGGGGGTTTAAAGATACTTTTAGAGTATTACACCCATCACGTGAAGAGCGTTATTCATGGTTTGATTATCGTTCTCGTGGTTTTGACGATAATAGAGGTTTACGTATTGATGTTGTATTGGCCACAGAAAAACTTGCTGCAACCTGCATAGAATCGGATGTTGATTATGAATTACGTGGTATTGAAAAACCATCTGACCATGCACCTATTTGGTCAACATTTAAATAAGAATACTAGAGAGAAACATTAAGATCTTCTCATACCTAATATGAATAATACTCCTCAATATCAGTGTCCTCTTTGTAAAAATGTCCTTTCTTTTAACGAAAGGACTTTTAGTTGTGTTAACAATCACTGTTTTGATTTAGCCAAAGAAGGCTATGTGAATCTATTGCCGGTGCAATTTAAGCATTCAAAAGAACCAGGTGATAACAAGGCAATGGTTAATGCACGTAGAGCATTTTTAGATAAAGGCTACTATCAACCGCTGGTCAATCAATTAATTAGTCTTTATCAAAAATTTGGAAATCTATCAGGTAATGTTTTTGATGCTGGCTGTGGTGAAGGTTTTTATACTCACCAACACAAACACCCTGACAACTGCGTATATGGTATAGATATAGCCAAAGAAGCAGTAAAAAAAGCTGCTAAAAGGTATCGAGATTGTCATTTTAGCGTTGGGACATTGTCTCAACTCCCTTTTAATGATAATCACTTTGATTGGATAGTTTCTATTTATGCTCCTATTTTAGAAGCTGAATTTACACGTGTACTGAAAGAGAATGGCTACTTACTCACTGTAACCCCAGCAAAATTACATTTAACCCAATTAAAACAAAAAATTTATCATGAAGCTAAAGAGCACGATATAGAAAAAGAACCTATTGAGCATTTAACTTTAATTCATCAAGAGAATATTTCTTACTCAATGGCACTTGAATCAGGTGAAGACGTTTTAAACCTATTATCAATGACCCCTTTTGCTTTTAAAGCTAGTGAAGATGTTAAGCAACAGCTTAATAAAACTAATAACTTTATTTGCCAAGCAGACTTTCAAATTCGTTTATATAAAAAATAAGTAGTTATTATGTTACATCTATTTTTAGGTTACCTTTTCATACAATCATTTTCAGTTGTAGATAAAGTATTTAGTGGAAACATTGCCACTTCCGCGATGTTTTTTTCTATTATAGTTTTTTTAATTTGGTCATTTGTACCAATTCTTGGTTATGTTTTTTCTAAACTTTTTCGGATATTGCCTTCATATAACAAATTATTCTTCTTAGGATATGGAATTTTTGTCTCATTAATTGAAAATGGATTATTCTATTTCAATATTTTGTCGTATGAAGAAAATGTCTTGAGCACTTCAATTAGTTTTGCTTTGTTCTTTATTATTGCGTTTATTCCTCAACCCAAAAAATCTGCAGAACTTTAAATTTAATAATTTTTAGGCACAAAAAAAGCGTTACCTATTTAGCTAACGCTTTATCAGATAAAGATTAATTAAAACTACGAACGATATTGAGCGTTAGAATAGCTTACATTCAATAATTGAGCTAAATCTATATAACGTGGTTTTTGTACAGAAAGTTTAATGTCGCCACCGCTTTGATTAATTTTAGCAACTCCCTCTTTATACCAATTTGACAGAGCCGGCGGTAAAAACTTATCAGCTTTTACACCAAGCATAACAAGAGCTTGCACTGGAATACTTAGCATAAAAAAAGCATAAACAACTGATTGAGGTAATTGCTGAATTCCGCCTAAATATAATTGCATAATAAAAACAAATAACGCAATACCCGGCAGATATCGACAAACAAGACGACTTATTTGAATTGAGCGATACTCTTCAAAGTAACTCGCTAGTTCAATTTTTTCAGGCCAAAGCTGTTTGTACTTCTGACCTAATTTAATAATTTCTACAACATTCATAGGCGCCACACTATAACAACTATTAATTAAAAGATAGTCTAAACTTGCTACTTCGTCTAAAAATGAAGCAAGAAATTAAAAGGTTGTATCAAATCAAACTTCAATATTTCAAACCCGCTATAATGAACCTACTATCATTAAATTCGTAAATTAGATGCAAAACAATATATTAGTTATCAACTGTGGAAGCTCTTCCCTAAAATTTTCATTAGTAAACCCAATTAGCGGACAAAATATTATTTCGGGATTAGCCGAATGTTTATTATCTGTAGATGCTTTTATCACAATTAAACATCAAGGAGAAAAAAAGAAGTTTAACTTACCAACTCCATATGATCACCAAGTTGCCATTAGCGCTTTAGTGAATTACTTAATTGAAAACAACCTTAAAGAAAGTGTCAGTGCCCTAGGCCACCGTGTAGTTCATGGCGGTGAAAAATATAGTCAACCAACTTTGATTAATGAAGACATAAAGCAAAGCATTGAACAATTATCAAAACTTGCGCCTTTACATAACCCAGCAAATTTACAAGGTATAAATGCAGCAGAGCAAGTCTTTAACGACCTTCCACAAGTAGCAATATTTGATACTGCATTTCATCAATCGATGCCTAAGAGATCTTATCTTTATGGTTTACCTTATCATTTGTATAAAGAGCATGGCATAAGGAAATATGGCTTTCACGGCACGAGCCATTATTTCGTTAGTCGAGAAGCAGCTAAAATCATCAACAAACCGTCTAAAGAATGTAATTTTATTAGCGCACATTTAGGAAACGGTTGCAGTATTACTGCAATTAAAAATGGTAAGAGCGTTGACACAAGCTTAGGTTTAACACCTTTAGAAGGTGTAATGATGGGAACTCGTAGTGGCGATGTAGATCCCGGTGTTATTTTTCATTTAGTAGATCAACTCGGTTACACACTGGAAGAAGTTAATAATACTTTAAATAAAAAAAGCGGATTATTGGGTGTTTCTCAGTTAAGTAATGATTGCAGGGCCATTGAGGAAGCAGCACAAGGAGGTAATAAACAGGCGCTCTTAGCATTAACACTATTTAGTTATCGTATTGCTAAAAGTATCGCTTCATTTTCTTGTAATTTCACCTCACTAGATGGCCTTATTTTCACGGGGGGAATTGGTGAAAATTCAAACTTTATCCGTGCATTAATACTATCTCAACTTTCTCTCTTAAATTTTACTGAAGATTCAAAAGGCAACAAAGCAATGCGATTTGGAAACCAAGGGTGCATCACAACAAAGGATTCTACTCCATGCTGGGTTATACCAACTAATGAAGAATGGGTGATAGCAGAACAAACCTTTAAATTATTAAATAAGGAGAATTAATATGTCTCGTCGAATTATGTTAATTCCTGTCGGTTTTGGTGTTGGTTTAACGAGTGTTGTCCTCGGCTTAGTACATGCATGCCAACAAAAAGGCATTAAAGTTGGTCATTTTAAGCCTATTAGTCAACCTTCAAGAAACGTATTACAAAATAAAAATCAAGTTGTAAACCTATCACAAAACGATAGCTCGATATCACTTAGTTATGTTGAAGAACAAATGGGCGAAGGGCATCATGATATCGTTCTAGAACAATTAGTCGCTAACTTTGACAATTTCAGTAAAGATTATGACCTCACCATAATAGAAGGTGTTATTCCAACAACCCGACAGCCTTATGCTGGAAGAATCAATCGCGATGTCGCTCAAACTCTTTCTGCAGAAATGATTCTTGTTGGGTCACCAGATAGTGACTCTCCAGAAGAGTTTGAAGATAGATTAGAGGTAAGTGCTGAAACATTCGGCGGAATTAAAAATAAAAAATTGATCGGTTGTATTATTAATAAAATTAACTCACCTGATAAAGATGAGTATGGGTTATTACCGAGAGAGACTGAGTTCAAAAGTGGTATAGATTATTCTACCTGGAATACTTTAAGTATATTTACATCAAGAAACTTTGATTTACTAGGCAGTATTCCTTGGGAGATGGATCTTATAGCACCTCGAGTCAGTGATATTGCTAACTATTTGGAAGCTGAAATAATTAACCCTGGGGATTACCAACACCGAAGAATTAGAAGTATAAGCTTTTGTGCTCGAAACGCCGAAAATTTGATGAGTCACCTACAGCCTAGTCGTTTAATTGTTACTCCCGGTGATCGCACTGATATAATTATTGCGACATGTCTTTCAGCTTTAAATGGCACTAAGGTGGCTGCATTATTACTCACCAATGGTTATCAACCAAACGAACAAGTAATGCAACTTTGTAAACAGGCCATGCAAACAGGTTTACCCGTATTATCGGTACCATGGGATACATGGCAAACATCTCGTCATTTAATGAACTTTAACCCTGAAATACCTCAAGATGATCTGCAACGACATGAGAAAGTAAAGCAATTCGTGGCCGATAACATATCAGCTCAATGGATAGAGCATTTATCTAATCAAGTATCAGAACTTGAAAAGTTTTCTCCACCAGCATTTCGCCATAAACTGACGGAATTAGCAAAGGAAGCAAATAAACTCATTATTCTTCCTGAAGGGACCGATGTTCGTACTATTAAAGCTGCTGCTATTTGTGTTGAGCGTAATATTGCCCGCTGTCAATTACTAGGGGACAAAGAAACTATTTTAACAATAGCGGAACAACAAGGCATCAAATTACCTTCTGGTTTAATAATTACCGACCCATCAAACATAAAAGACAACTATATAGCTCCATTAATGGAATTAAGAAAACATAAAGGCTTAACTGAAGTTGTCGCCAAACAAGAATTAAAAGATAATGTTGTACTTGCTACAATGATGTTGCAACTTGGTCAAGTTGACGGGCTAGTTTCTGGTGCAGTAAATACCACAGCTAATACTATTCGCCCTGCTCTACAATTAATAAAAACAGCACCAAATAGCAACTTAGTCTCTTCAATATTTTTCATGTTATTACCCGATCAAGTATTAGTGTACGGAGATTGTGCAATTAACCCAGAACCAAATGCAGAACAATTAGCTGATATTGCAATCCAGTCTGCTGATTCAGCAAAAAGTTTTGGTATTGATCCAAAAGTTGCCATGATCAGTTACAGCACAGGTAGCTCAGGTAAAGGAGCAGATGTAGAAAAGGTAATTAAAGCCACTTCCTTAGTCAAAGAAAGACGCCCTGATATAGTTGTTGACGGCCCTTTACAATATGACGCAGCCATAATGGAAAATGTTGCTCAGAAAAAAGCACCAAACAGCCCTGTGGCAGGCCAAGCTACAGTATTTATTTTTCCTGACTTAAATACGGGGAACACAACTTATAAAGCTGTGCAAAGATCGGCTGATTTAGTCAGTATAGGCCCTATGTTACAAGGAATGAAAAAGCCTGTGAATGATCTGTCTCGAGGAGCATTAGTTGATGATATTGTTTATACAATAGCTTTAACAGCGATACAGGCTAATAATTAATTAATCATTTGTTTATTGCCAAATAAAACAAAAATAACTATTGATTTCATTTGATAATTATACATCACATAACAAAACTAAGGTTTTAGTTGGTTTTCTTGTTTTTTAGTCTATTTTTTAGCTAGTCAAAAAACAACCTAACCAAAAAGTATTAATAAAACATAGGCATATAAAGATAAGCAAAGGTTGCACACAATGATATCCACAGCTTCTGTGGATATCATTTTTAAATTAAAATGAATGATTTAATAAATATTATGGTTTTTTAAGACTAAGAAAACCTAGTTTTACAAGCACTTTACGTTCAAATACTAATTCATCACGGTTTTTTATTAATAAAGTTGTTGTTGTTGTTTATTTTCAATTAATTAAAACACAGAATTTCATAATGGTTTGCTAGCGTTATGTACACTTCAACGGTATAGTTATTACACTACTTAAACTGTAAGGTAACATCCTTGATGGCAACGCTTACCCTTAAATTATTAAATGAAGATTTATCTATTCATAGCTTAGCTGTTGATAGTAAAATTCCTCCTCAAGTTTTTGATGCTCCTATATACTTTATTGCTAAAACTTTTGAAGAAGTTTCTATTGTTTTACCCAGTAATATTGAATTAGACAGTGAAGATGTAGAACCAGATTGGCAAGCTCTTGAAGTTGTGGGACCTTTGGATTTTATTCTAACAGGTATTTTATCTAGTATTTCGACGGTACTCGCCAATGAAAAAATCAGTATTTTTGCTATTTCAACATTCGATACTGACTATATATTGGTTAAATCAAATAAAGTAAATGATGCTATCTCTGCATTACGTAATAATAACTATCAGGTAATTTAATAATAAAATGACAACTCCTACTCTATACGGAATTAAAAACTGTGACACAGTCAAGAAGGCACGAAAATGGTTAGATGATAAACAAATAACCTATAATTTTCATGACTTTAAAACTGAGGGTTTATCTACAGAGTTATTAACAGCGTTCGTAGAATTGAGCGATTGGCAAATAATGCTTAATAAACGAAGTACAACGTTTAGAAACTTATCTGATGAAATTAAAAACAATTTAACTGAAGAAGTTGTCTTTAATGCTGTTATTGAGCAGCCTACGCTATTAAAAAGGCCTTTATTAAATATTAACGATAATTTACAAGTGGGTTTTAAAGTTGATACTTATCAAGAGCTATTTAAAAAATGAGTCAATCAAAATCACCAGTTATTGAATTAACTAAAGAACTCATTTCAAGAATTTCAGTTACTCCTGAAGATGCAGAATGCCAAGTATTAATGGCTGATATATTGAGTAAATCAGGTTTTAACAATGAAAGTATGGTTTTTGAAGACACAACAAATTTATGGTCTAGACGCGGTACACAAAGCCCTGTTTTTTGTTTTGCTGGACATACCGATGTAGTTCCTGCTGGTAATTTAGAACTCTGGCATTCCCCTCCTTTCGAGCCAACTATCAAAGACGGCATGTTATATGGTCGTGGCGCAGCTGACATGAAAGGTAGCTTGGCAGCTATGCTTGTCGCTACAGATAAATTTGTTTCTGACTACCCTGATCATATAGGTTCAATCGCCTATCTGATCACCAGTGATGAAGAAGGTCCATTTATAAATGGAACTACACGTGTCATAGATACTTTAGAAGCTAGAAATGAAAAGATTGATTACTGTATTGTTGGAGAGCCATCAAGTACTACAGAAATTGGCGATATCATTAAAAACGGCCGCCGAGGTTCAATTTCAGGTGAATTAACCATTCATGGTAAACAAGGACATGTAGCCTACCCTCAACATGTAAAAAATCCGATTCATCTTGCTATGCCAGCATTAGCAGAACTTAGTTCAATGCATTGGGATCACGGCAATGAATTTTTTCCAGAAACCAGTTTTCAACTTTCAAATATTGAATCGGGAACAGGCGCTACTAATGTTGTACCCGGGCATCTTACAGCTTGGTTTAATTTACGCTTCAGCACAGAATTAACCTTTGATAAAATCGTTGATAAAATTAATGCGGTATTAACTGAACATCAACTTGATTATGACATTAAATGGACTTTTAACGGCAAACCTTTCATCACTGAACCAGGGTTATTTATCAACGCAGTAAGTAAAGCTATACAAACGGTTACAAGTCGCTCGACTAAGTTATCTACTTCAGGAGGAACTTCTGATGGTCGCTTTATTGCTCCTACAGGTGCTGAAGTTATAGAAGTAGGTCCATGTAATGCCACAATTCATCAAGTCAATGAATCTGTTAAATGTTCAGATTTAGAAGCTTTGGTAGAAATTTATTATCAAACACTCGTGAATGTACTGGCAAAATAAATGACAATTGAACTTGCTCAAATCACTGGAAAATCAGATAAACATATCCATTGGTTCTCCCAGAGTACGGGCATACACCATGAAGTAGTTGAACCATGGAATAAGCTTTGTTATGCGGCAAAAAAGCAAGGATTAAATTTATCTATTGCGAGTGGCTTTCGTTCATTTGATCGTCAACTCTCGATATGGAATAGAAAATTTACTGGGCAGTTAACAATCAAAGATATTGATAATATAATTATCGATATTAAGGGCTTAGAAGAAGCTGAAATCATAAAAGCAATATTAACTTTCTCTGCTTTACCAGGTGCAAGTCGCCATCACTGGGGAACCGATTTAGATTTTTATGATAATTCAGCTTTATCAAACGGACAAACGCTACAATTAGAAGCTTGGGAATATCAAAATAAAGGCCCTTTTGCTGAAATAACTCATTGGTTAAAGCAGAACGCACAAGAATATGGCTTTTATTTTCCTTATGATAAATACCGTGGAGGTATAGCTGCAGAGCCTTGGCACCTTTCTTATTTTCCTCTTGCTGAAAAATTTGAAAAAGAATTAACAATAAACACACTTTCTAATTGTTTGAAGCATATAGATCTAAAAGGAAAAAAACAGGTGATAGAACAAATAGAATCTATTTTAACACAGTATGTTTTTAACATTGGACGGTATCATCATGGATAGTTGGATAGCACCATTAGGAATTATCATAGCTTTAGTGATCATTATTGGTAATTTTAGTACTTTTCAAAAAAGTGCTAAAACTCCACTACGTAAAAAAAGCTTAAACGATTTAAAAGAAACCTTACCTAGAAGCCAAAAAAAAGAACATAAAATGAATACTGTTGGTAAACCTAATAACTCAAATACAAAGTGTTAAATTCATTCAATTAAAGCTGACTCAACACAATGTATAAATGATTTCTACAAAATTGTAAGCCACATAAGCCACCATTCTTTTCTTATTATTAACGATCACTTTGTTATGAAATCGGAAGTTGTTGATAGCAACATCAAGCTTTCCGCAACTATTCAACAGATGAGTTTTATTAACAAGTGACTTTTTCACTCTCAATATGTTAATCAAATGTTTTTAAAAAGTTACTAATGAAATCCCTAGTTGTATAAACATTATAAAAGCATTGCTTATCGAACAAAATATATCGATAAACGATAAATAAATATTGATAATCAATTTTATTTGTTTTATTGTGTATCCAACATTTCAACTATCTATTACTTTGGAGAGAACAATGTACTTACTGCCTATTCTAGGTGCAGCATTGATAATATATGCCGTATTCGTTTATAAATTATCAGGTATCATTAAACGTAAATACCTTTATGAAACAAAAACAGACCCGGTAATAAACATACCAAAATGGACCTTAACCAGTTTAGTTAAACGACTACTAGATATATTTTTAGTATTCTTATTTGTAATAATTATTATTTGGCCAATCGTATTGGTGGTAATGGGAGTATCTCAAAATGCAACACCTACTACTTGGGGTGTTGATATTGCTGCTT
>JAGSHH010000149.1 GCA_023954655.1 Colwelliaceae bacterium | reverse complement strand
TTTTCTGCTGCAGAAAATACATTAGGAATTACCCGTTCAACCATTAGCGTTCATATGTCGAACCTTGAGTCTAGAATGAAGTTAAAACTTTGCTTGCGCGGACGAGGAGGGTTTTCATTAACAGAGGACGGGCAAACTGTTTACCGAGCGGTTATTGAGTTATTTGATTCACTTAATGATTTTTCTCTGCTTGTTGGTACATTAGGAAAAGAGTTAAGTGGTGAGTTAGTTATATTATGTGCCGATCAACTAGACGAACAAAAGCAACAGAAGCTTGCAAAAGTAGTTGAATTAGTAACTGATAACTCCCCAAACTTACATGTGGTTCTTGATGGTGATTCCATTTCGAATATCGAAAAACTCTTAATCAAAGATAAAGCACATATGGGTATTTTTCCTGATTATCAACAAATTGAAGGCTTAGAATATTCGCCGTTATCAAGTGAGCCGATTTACCTTTGTTGTGGTAAAAACCACCCCTTCTTTAACAAAGTAGATACAAAAATTAATCAAGACGATCTTGCAACTGCTGCTGCCATCCACCCTGGAATTGATATAGATGCACAAGGGCGTGAACAATTAAAAAAGCTAAAATTATGTGCAAGGGCTTATCAATTTGATACGCGTAAAGCGATGATTTTATCCGGAAAATATATCGGATATATGCCACAAAGCTATATTCAGTTTGAATTAAATGCTGGAGAAATACGCATCATTCAACCAAGTACACTTACCTATAAATTTGATTTGTCACTGGTGAATAAAAAAATACCTCGAGAGGCGGCAAAGGTAGAGTTATTAACAAGAAGTTTTAAAAGTGCTTTCAACCTAAATGAATAAATTAATTAAAAAATTATCAATCTCTGTTTACTTCACTATAGTAGATAAACATACAGCATCCTAAAAAGTCATTTAAAGTTGCTTACAAAATCATACAAAAATAAGAAGAAAACTATGAGAAAAACAATAGGGGTATGGCGTTCATGGGCACTTGTTGCTGGTATGATGATAGGCTCAGGTATTTTAACCATGCCCGCTGTTCTTGCTCCTTATGGTAGCTATAGTTTTATTGGTTGGGTGGTTACCGGTTTTGGTGCTGTTTGTTTGGCCTTAAGTTATAGCTATTTATCATCTCGTAAACCTGGATTAGGTGGCCCATATTTTTATGTTGAAGAAGCATTTGGATCAAAATGGGCAGCACTTGTTGCTTGGGGGTATTGGATATCTTTAGTCGCATCAGTAGCCGCTCTTACTTTATCTTTTACTGGTTATAGTAAAGCTTATATGCCGTTTATTAATAATGACCCGTTATATAGTGTTTTGTTCGCCATCAGTATTATTCTGCTATTCACTATTATTAATATTCGAGGTGTTCGAGAAGCAAGTATTGTTCAACTTGTCACTACAGTGGTTAAGATCATCCCTTTGGTTTTGTTAGGGGTTGCGGGGATCATGTTTGGCGAGGTAAAAGAAATTCCAGCGATCAATCCTGAAAACAATTCAATTTTTCATATGATTGCAGGATTATGTTTATTGATCATGTTTTCATTTATAGGCGTAGAGTCAGCTACTTTGCCTTCGGAGGACACTATTGAACCTAAAAAAACCATCCCGAGAGCCTCATTATTAGGCACTCTTACAGCAGTCATAGTATACATGTTAGCTATGCTCGGTTTAATGTCTATTATTCCATTAGGAGAATTACAACAATCATCCTCACCTTTTGCTGATGCTGCACAAATACTCATAGGTAACTCAGGTGCAATTATTATTACTATTGGAGCTTTATTTGCGATAAGTGGCACTTTAAATGTGTGCATTATGATAACTGGTACTATCATGCTTGCAGGTGCAAGAGACGGTATGTTTCCTAATTTTTTTAGTGTACAAAACTCAAAAGGGACACCGGTGCGAGCATTATTGTTTTCGAGTACACTGGCCATTGTATTTTTACTATTAAGCCAAAGTGAATCTCTCATTAATAGTTATGAATATTTGGTAATTATCGCAACCTTTGCTGTGGTAATAGTATATTTAGGTACAGGTTTATCAAGCATTCAACTTCAATTGAATGATTATAAACATGGAAAAAAATTAAGTATTTTACAATTAACTATCGCCCTTTTAGCGACCTTATTTTCAACACTGGCAATTATAGGTACATGGGTCTTATATCAATAAGTTTAGGAGAGAAAATGTTTACTCGAGCAATTGTACGCAAGCCTTGTCGAGCAATGTTAAACGGTTTAAGTGAAGCAAATATGGGCGATCCAAATTATGCTTTAGCTTGTGAGCAACATCAAGATTATATTAATGCACTTAAAGAATGTGGATTACAGGTGACTGAGTTACCTGCTATCGAAGAGTTTCCTGATTCTTGTTTTGTTGAAGACGTTGCCCTACTCACACCTAAATGCGCTATCTTGACTCACCCAGGTGCTATTAGCCGAAGAGGAGAAACCTCTCATATAGAAGACGCTATTTCAGAGTTTTATCCTAATATTGAGCGCATTGACTCCTCAGGGCATGTGGAGGCCGGTGACATTATGATGGTAGCTAATCATTTTTATATCGGATTATCAGATAGAACAGATGTTAATGGTGCCACTCAATTAATAAATATATTGGCTAAGCATAATCTCACAGGTTCTATGGTGGAGATGTCAGAATTATTGCACTTAAAAACTGGTTTAAGCTACTTAGAAAATAATAAGCTACTGACATTTGGAGAAATGAATACCCACCCTGATTTTACACAATTTAATCGAGTTGAAATTGACGGGGACGAAGGTTATGCGGCCAATAGCGTATGGATTAACGACACTGTTCTAGTACCTAAAGGTTTCCCAAAAGCACTTCATAAAATTCAACAATTAGGCTATAAGACGCGTGAAGTAGCCATGTCAGAATTTCAAAAATTAGATGGTGGATTAAGTTGTTTATCTTTGCGCTTTTAAAAAACGATAAACAAAATAGAATTAATACAAAAAAGGGAGTGCGATTGCACTCCCTTTTGATTTTGGCCTACTAAGTTAATCTACAATAACTTATTTAGATTCACTCGGTACTGGGAAGCCACGTTTTTTAAGAATGTATTTAACTTCTGGATCACGACCACGGAATTTACGATAAGCCTCTTTACGGTCTGTTTCATTACCCGTAGCAAGTATCACTGAACGAAAACGCTCTGCAGTATCTTTGTCCCATACGTTGCCAGCCTCTTCAAATGCAGCCCATGTATCTGCATCCATAGTTTCCGACCATAAGTAACTGTAATAACCTGCTGAGTATGAATCAGACGAAAACAAGTGATTGAAATGTGGCAAACGATGACGCATAACAATCTCTTTAGGCATGTCTATTTTTTTCAGAGTTTCACGTTCAAATGCATCAGGATCGCTAATTGGTTCTTCACGATTATGTAGCATCATGTCAACAATGGCTGAAGATAAATATTCAACGGTCGAAAAACCTTCATTAAACGTTTTTGACTTATTTATCTTGTCTACTAAAGCTTGTGGCATAGGCTCACCTGTTTTAGCGTGTTTTGCATAGTTATCTAGAATATAACGAGTTAATAACCAATTTTCATTAACTTGGCTTGGATATTCAACAAAATCTCTTGGGGTACCACCTAAACCAGGATAAGTGATATCGTAATTAAGATAATGAAGCGCATGGCCAAATTCATGAAATAATGTTGAAGCATCATCTAGGCTAATCAAAGTAGGTTGTCCTTCGCCACCTTTAACAAAGTTGTTGTTATTTGACGCTAAAACATAACGATTTTTTCCACCTAACTCATGTTGACTACGATAAGTCGTCATCCATGCACCAGAGCGTTTCCCTTCTCTAGCAAAGTTATCTAAGTAAAATAGGCCTATAACTTTATCGCCACGTTTAACTTCGAAAGTACGAACTTCAGGATCAAATACTGGCACGCTACCTGTGTTTTCATTGAACTCCATTCCGTATAGTTTTCCGCCGGCATCAAACATGGCATCAACCATATTATCCAGTTTGAAGTATGGTTTAATCTCAGCTTCATCAAGGTCATATTTTGCCTTGCGAACTTTTTCAGCATAGTGACGATAATCCCAAGGGGCGATAGTAATTTTTGCACCTTCAGCATCTGCCACTGCTTGCATATCAGCAACTTCTTCTTTGACACGACCAATAGCGGCAGGCCAAACTTTCATCATTAAATCCATCGCAGCTTCAGGTTCTTTTGCCATGGTATCTGCCATACGATAATGAGCATGAGTTTTAAACCCCAATACTTTGGCGCGATCAGCACGTAATTTCAAAATTTTAGCAATGGTAGCATTAGTATCGTTTGCATCGCCGTTATCGCCACGGTTGATATAAGCGTTATAAACAATTTCACGTAAATCACGTCGAGTAGAGTTTTGTAAAAATGGTTGCATCACTGACCGAGTATTTTTTAATGCCCAACCTTTTTTCTCTTGTGCTTCAGCAGCTCCTTTAATAGAAGCAATAAAGCTATCAGGTAACCCGGCTAAATCGGCTTTATCAGTGAGATAAATATAAGTTTCTTCATCAGCAAGTACTTTATTAGAAAAATCATTAAAAGCTTTTGCCAATTCGGTATTAAGCGCGATCAACTTTTCTTTATCATCACCTTTAAGTAAAGCGCCATTACGAACTAGTTGCTCATAGTTTCTTTCCACTAAACGTAATTGCTGAGCATTTAAGTTTGCAGACATTCTGTTTTCATAAACAGTTTTTGTTTTTTCAAGTAACTTAGGATCAAGGGTTAGCTCGTTAAAGAAAGCAGAAACCTTTGGCATCCATTCCCCTTGAATTTTACGAACGTCTTCATTTGATAAGTTACTTGAATGAACACCCCAAATAGAAAAAACTTCATCGGCTAATTTACCCGTAAGTTCCATTGGAAGCGTGAAATTTTCAAAAGTAGCTGTCGCAGAGTTGTCACGTATTGCATTAACTTGCGATTTCACCTTATCCATAGCCTCCTGAAAAGCTATTGGAAAATCGGCAACGTTTACCTTATCCCAAGCAGGCACGCCATCATATGGGCCTGTCCAAGTTTGCAATATACTATTATTTTTAACCGCATTGGCATTTGCTTGCATTGAACTTGCTTCACTTATTTTTTTTGTAGCCATTTTTTTATTTTCATCAGCTATTACTGACGTAGCTGTTACACCTAACAATGCAGCGCTAGACAGACTAAGTAATAATTTACGGGTTATAATATTGAATCGCATCGATACCTCTGTAAGTAGTTAGACCCAAATTTAGGCCTTAAAAAAGCGCCTTTGGCGCAATCAATATAAGTCAAGAATAAACGATGCCCTTCACCGATACAATATATCCCAACAGCTAAATATGTATCCAAAAATGTCTAATTCCAACGAAAAAGTAAACATTATTGAACATCCGATTTAATTTAACTTAGAGCAAATAAAGATTAAAAATGAAGGGAATTTTAGCTTTCCACTATTATAAAGATGGATCTAATTATTCTCTAACTTTTAGAAAGCAATGAACCTCAATTTACACACTCCTGTTGCCACAATTTAGCCACAATTGCGCATCAAATTGCCTCAACTCCACCTCAAAAAATACTTTATTTATTGTTTCAATAACATGACTAAAAGGTATTGGAGAAATCAGGTGTTCAATTCATACAAAAAAATACAATTCATTGACTATCAAGATTCATATTATTATCAACAAAAACGAAAAAAGCAGCGACAAAAATGGTTAAAATTATTACTGACTATGGTAGTTATACTTCTTACAGTAGCCCTACTGCCGTTTGTACAAGCTCAAAATAATAATCACCAAAAAAATGCTGTTACACCTAACCATATCGAAAACAATAAGATTGATGCAAAGAAGGACAATGCATTAATTTATGGGCCTCAATTAGTCTTTAATCATCCTGACAAAAAAAATGATATAGCACTACCCATCGATATTAACGCAAATATAGAAATAAGCGGGTTAATCGCCTACACACAAATAAAGCAAGTATTCGTTAACCCTTATAACATCGAATTAGAAGGACAATATCAATTTCCATTACCAGAAAGTTCTGCTGTCCAACATTTAGCAGTAAAAATAGGCGACAAAGAAATAATTGGCAAAATAATGGAGAAAAAAGCCGCTAAAATAGCCTACCTGAAAGCCAAAAAACAAGGTAAAAAAGCCAGTTTAGTACAGCAACAACGCGCTAATTTATTTACCAATAATGTCGCAAACATACCTGCACATTCAACCGTAATAGTCACCCTAACTTTTATCATGCCTGTCACTTTTTCAAACAATGAATTAAATATCAACTTACCGTTAGCCATGACCACACGTTACCACCCAAATCATTATAAACAATCTCCTGCTGAACTAGTTGATTTAAATAATGATTTTTCAGAAAAAAACATTTCTCTCCTCGATGGTTCAAGTGAACACAAGTTAATAACGCCTTCTATAAACTTGAATAAAACCAATACAAAAGTTTTAGCAAAAAGCCAAGCGACCATTGATATTAAACTTGAAACAGGAGTACCAATTTCATCTATACGTAGTGCTAGCCATAAAATTAAAACTAAAAGTATTAATAATCAGCAATCGCAATATTTAATTTCTTTATCTAAAGCACAAACACTGGCCAATCGAAATTTTAATTTAACTTGGCAACTTCAGCCGAGCCAACAACCTCAAGTCAGCAGCTTTACAGAACAAGTAGACAACGAGAATTACACTTTATTGACTTTTTTCCCTCCTAACACAGAAAAGCCAGCCGTATTTTCTCGCGATATTATTTTCATTATTGATACTTCTGGATCAATGCAAGGAAAGTCAATTGCACAGGCAAAACATAGCTTAAGACAAGCAATGGCTCTCTTAAACACTAAAGATAGTTTTAACATTATTGCCTTTGATAGTACTGCTGATTTACTTTTTTCTAAAACCCAAATGGTAACAAATAGCAGTATTAATCAAGCTCATCGATTCATTGATAACTTAGTGGCAGACGGCGGTACTGAAATGTATCGTCCTTTAAGCCAAGCGTTAATAATGACAAAAGATAGTGAACAATCAGCTCAAGCAATTCGACAAGTAGTGTTTATAACTGATGGTGCTGTTGCTAACGAGTTTGAGTTAATGCAATTACTTGATGGTGCACAGAGAAACTTCCGTTTATTTACTGTTGGTATTGGTGCCGCCCCAAATGGTTATTTTATGAAAAAAGCTGCCCAGTTTGGACGAGGAGATTACCTTTACATTCAAAATATTAATGACGTGCAGCGCAGTATGACAGCATTAATGACTAAGATAAGCCAACCTGCGATAAGTAATATCGAGCTAATATTTGATGAACAAGTTCATCAACACATAGATGTTTATCCGAAAAAGCTAACTGATTTATATATTGGTGAACCCATGCAAGTGGCGATTAAATCTAAATTGCCGATTAGCAGTTTACAACTTACCGGTATAACGGCAACACAGCCTTGGTATCAACAACTTATTATTAATAACACTTTACCCTCAAAGGGGATATCAACCATTTGGGCGCGTAATAAAATTGAAGACTTATTGGACGGTTTAGTGAGAGGTGTTGATAAAGAAACAGTAAAACAAGAAGTTATTGCTACCTCACTAACACATCAAATTTTATCTCCGTACACTAGTTTTATTGCCATTGAAAAACAGCCCAAAACTTTAGAATTCGTAACAAAGGATAAGCCATCCCCACAAAAGCGAATAAAAGTAGCAAAATCGCATAATAGTTTAATGGTTGCGCTACCTAAAACAGCATTAAATTGGCGTCAGCAATTTTTATTCGGACTGTTATTAATCATCCTAGCGTCATTAAGCTTGCGTTTACAGTCTAAATAACATGCTTACAATCACTTTTAAGATTTTAATACTAGTCGGTGGCATATTTAGCATTCATGCCATTTGGTTACCTACAAAAGCTTGGTTATCTCAAGAATTAATTCTTTATAGCTGGCATCAATCTGTGCAACAACAAAAAATGCATCGTAAAAAAAATACATATCAAGAAAAAATAACAACACAAGGTGACCGCTTAGAATACGAAAATACCAAAGCAAACATAAAGCCTTGGCCTTGGGCTGACACCTTCCCTATTGCAGAATTATCGTTTATGCGCTTAGAAAAAAGCATTGTGATATTGAATGGCGGAGACCCCACCACTTTAGCCTTTTCTGCAGGTGCAATAGCACCATTTAACAAAACTAACAGTGCCACCCCTTTTGTAGTGGCCGGACATAGTGATAGTCATTTTTCTTTTTTGGAGAATATATTAATGAAAGATGTTATTTCGATGAAAGATCAATCTGGAAAGAGTCAGCTTTATCAAGTTGAAGCTATTGATATTATTAATGCTGGTTCAGGCCAATTGCCTATTTTAGCAGACGATAGCAGTTTAATATTAAT
>JAGSHH010000026.1 GCA_023954655.1 Colwelliaceae bacterium | reverse complement strand
CCTTTAGGTACACCAACTTCGTCAATCACTTGCGCTAGTAAAAGGGCTGTAGAAGAGGTTTCTTCTGATGGTTTTAAAATGACACAATTGCCACAAGCTAATGCGGGTGCAACTTTCCAAGTTGCTAATAATAACGGAAGATTCCAAGGAGAAATAACCGCGACGACACCAAGCGGCTTATTTACACTATAATTTAGCGCCTTTTCTCCACTGGGTGTTTCCGTCATAAACGTTTCACCAGTATGAACACGAGCCATATCAGCAAATGCTCTAAAATTTGCTGTACCACGAGGAATATCTATGGTTTGCACTTGATGTAGTGATTTACCGGTATCAGCAATCTCAGCTTCTATAAATTCTTGCTGACGCTCAGCCATACGATCAGCAATTTTATGAAGTAAATCACACCGCTGGTTAACACTAAGCTTCCCCCAAGGTCCTTTCAACGCCTTTTGAGCACTTTCAACTGCAATATCAATTTGAACAGCATCAGCTTCAGCTACATTTGCAATAACCTCTCCATTAACAGGGTTTATATTGTCAAAATAGCTTTCACTTGGGACGAATTGACCATCTATGTAGCAATGCAAAAAAGGGAGTTCAGATAACACCGACATTAATTTTCCTATTCATTATGATAAACACTTAACTTTATTAGTACTGAGCTTTCTTAGTACTTAGTTTTATTAATAATAGTGTAGTAGGAAATTAACTTTAGCTTTTTAAGATAGATAACAAAATTTAATTTATCTTTATAAAAAGATAAGTTTTTTGAATGAAAAAATAAAATCATTCTATTGTCTAGTAATCGTTTCTGAATAATTTTCTTAATAAATTCATCTATTATTTGCACATTTTTCACCAATTGCCATACTAAAATTACATACGTTAAAGGAATGAAAGATTCCTAGCAGGATGCTGTAATGACCAAAAACAAATTCAGTTGGCTACATGTGCTATTAATAGATGATAGTCAGTCGATACTTAGCTTTGTTTCTAGCGTACTTGAAGATAATTACGGTATTAGTAATATATACCAAGCAACCTCAGCTACTGAAGGCATTCAAATATTAAGAGAATCAAAACACTTTAATCTGCTTTTCATCGATCTCAATATGCCAAATATGGATGGCATTCAACTATTAAAAAAAATCAAAGATATAAATTATAATGGTTATATAGCCATTATGAGCGGAGTAGCCACTCGAATTATTTCTTCCGTTGAATTGCTCGCCAATGAATATCAACTTAATTATGTTGGTACATTAATAAAGCCTTTACATGAATCTGATTTTGACAAAATATTTTCAAAGTTAGGAAAATCTCGAACCAGTAAAGACACCATCGAATCACTCAGAAATTATGAAATTATTCGAGCCATAAAAAACAATGATTTAAAAATTCTTTATCAACCTCAGGTGTCATTAATTGACAGGAAATTTATTGGCGTTGAAGCCCTTTGCCGAATTGAACACCCTAGATTAGGAATGGTTTCGCCCGATAGATTTATCGATAAAGCAGAAGAAAGTGAATTAATTTTACACATTACAATGGCCGTATTTAAAAAGGCATTTTCTGATTGGAGTAAATGGAAACAAATGGGGTTAAATATCATTATCTCTATCAATGTATCACCAACAAATTTGCAACAACCTGAATTCGCAGACTATATTTTTTCCATGATAGAACAGAATAATGTTCCACCCGAAATGTTATGTATTGAAGTGACTGAGAATATATTAGCCGAGGATCGTTCTTTAGAGTTAAGTAATATTAGTAGACTTAATATGCGTGGCATTAAAATAGCTTTAGATGATTTTGGGAAAGAACACGCAACAATTGATAGGCTGCAAAAATTACCTATTAATTATGTAAAATTAGATAAAAGTTACTTCATTGATCATAAAGGAAGTAATCATCAATTAAACTTACTAACTACAACATTAGCGCTTTCTGAAAAATTACATATTTCAACTTGTGCTGAAGGTATTGAATCTTCAGAAGCAATGGCTTTAGCAACTAGTATTAAGTGTGATTTAGCCCAAGGTTATTTCATTGCAAAACCTATGCATGCAAAAGAAATCATTCCATGGGCACATCAGTGGGATAAAAGTACTTAATAGATCCTACCCGTAAGTGACGATTATGGTAAAATCAACGAATGATCTTTTAACGCTTTTTTGAATTATTCTTTACTTTGAAAATATAGATGGGCTGCACCAAACAAAGCAGCATTGTCCAACTGGCTAGGCACAATATTTAAATTTTTAATAACAACTTGATACGGGAAGCTTTCAAGTTCCTTCCATAAAGCATCAATAAACAAATGATATGATTTAGCCACCGACCCACCAATTACAATGACTTGCGGATCAATGACAAACAAAATATAAGATATAGCTTTAGCTAAGTGCTGCCCAAATTGCTCAAAAGCCAAAAGAGCTGATTTATCACCTGTGATAGCTCGCTTTGATAACTCTGAACCAGTTGATTGGTAGTGATTTATAAAAAACTGTCCTGAACAATAATCATCAATGGTTGCTTCTAAATAATTAATACCACCAACCTCACCTGCACTACAGTTATTCCCTGCATGTAATTGGTTATTGAGAACAAACCCTGAACCGAAGCCGGTACCTAAACAAATTCCTACAACATCTTTATAGTTAGCCCCAGCTCCAAATGCATACTCCCCAGCAACAAAACAATTAACATCATTATTGATATATATATCACACTGGTAATGTTCCGATAGCGCTGCTTTTAAGTTATATTCTTGCCATGCAGAAATATTCACAGCATTGAAAACAGTACCCCTTTCAATGTCGACAATACATGGAACGCCTATAGCAATAGCATGGACCGTTTCATTTATTACCTCATCAATACAACTCATAATAAATTGCAATACTAGCTCTTCATTTTGATGAGCTGAAAAGTTCCTTATGTGATTAACTTCAATGATTCCATTTTGATAACGTCCAGCATTTATCTTAGTGCCACCAATGTCTAAAGTCACAATAGAAGAAGAGTTCATAAAAAAACCTATAATATTTACTTGTTATTAATCTGCTGGATTAAGCGAAAAAACATAGATACTCATCAAGTAATTGGTAATACTTTTCAAATAGCTATTTGGAATAATTAAAAACCTGAATACAGATTGTCGTATTCAGGCTCCTATAAGCATTGTAAAAAAGTTATTTCACAGCGAAACTACGACCAGCTCTTTGACCATTTGCACTTCGAGCTCTAACTTCAACAGGTAATGTCACTTCAACTGGCGATGAATAACTTGTCCAAACACCATTAGCTTGACGATACTCTAGAGGTAACCCCAATAAAGAACTATTGATATGAAGTTCATTATTAATTATTTTAGCGCCTACCGTAGGAATACGATAAAAAACACCTAGCTTATCAAGCTTAATTAACTCTTTTTGAGCAATGTTATTACTAAATGATTGCCACTGCTTATCGCGTTTGTCTTTTAATTCATTTGTGAAAACAGATGAATCTTTATTAAATTTTTCGCCTTGATAATTATATGGCACAGACCAATCGGCATGATGCCAAGCACGTTCAGCCATCGCAATCATTCTAGGGTAAAGCATATATTCTGCCTGATCTTCACTTCGTATAGTTTCACTCCAAATCTGACCTTGAATTCCAGCAACTTTGTATCCTTTGGGTATTGGACGATGGGTTATTTTGCCTGATTCATCTTTTTGTAAAGTATCATCAGATTCAAAATTTTGACCGGATGTATCGACTCGAAATTCAGCATGAATGGGTAGGTTATCAGGCATAAAATTAAAAACATTTCTACTATCAATGCGACGAGATGCCCAGTTATAACCACGCTCTTTTGGATCAACTTCATACGGAAAATCAAAATAAAAAACATCAGGAACAGATAACACAACATTCCAACCTCGATGAGCCTGCTCACTCACCATTTTATGAGCGCCCCAAGGTAATGCGCCCCATATATATGAATAAATATCTTTAGGCATATTTTCTACATGTGTTTCACCTAAACCATCATTCCAACCACCAACAGCAATACCTTTACTGGCAATCATATTCGATACACGTTCAATAAAGTGTGCACCAAGGTGCTTGATATCATTAACCTCATTAGTTGTATCGGCCACTAACGCTTTACATGCCGGCGATTCGATCCATGCACCCGCAGTTTCATCGGCACCAATATGGTACATCTGCAATGGATGCTCCGCTTGATTATGTAGCGAAATTAGATCTTCTAATACCTGATCAACAAACACATAAGAAGACTCTAAACAAACATTTATAGTGTTGTCATTATAATTTTGAATAGACATATATTCTGTTTTATCATCAAAATCAGTTAATAAATATTTGGTGGCTTCAACCTCATTTTCTTGTTCCATATAACGACGGTATCGAGCTTCCATTGCTTTCAGTGCAGCGCGCGAATGACCTGGCATATCGAGCGAAGGAATGACTTGAATGTGGTGTCGAGTGGCATAATTAAGAATATCTAGATAATCTTGAACACTGTAATATCCATCACGATCTGCTGAATCTGCTCCACCTAATTGTGGCTGCAAACAAACTTTATCAGATAAGTCCATACAACGTGTTGAGCCTATTTCTGTAAGCTCGGGAAAACTAGGCAATTCAATTCTCCAGCCTTCGTCTTCAGCCAAATGCATATGCAGTTTATTTAACTTGTATGCACCCATTTGTTCAATTAAACGAAAAACCATCGCTTTATCGTGAAAATTACGAGCAACGTCTAGGTGTTGACCACGATATCCATATTTCGGCTCATCAGTAATATCAACATAAGGAATTGTTAAACCATCAAGGTTTAATAAACTAGCAAGAGTTTGTACACCATAAAATGCACCTGTTTTATCAGATGCTTTTATAGTAATACCTGTATCAGAAACAGATAATTGATAAGCTTCTTTGCTCTTAATAGACTCATCAATACTCACTTGAAGAGCTACTTCACCTTTGGTGCTAGCCACGCCTAATTTTTCTAACCGTTCAACTGCAGCGCTCACATCTTTTTCTTCAAGCCCCTGATAACTCAATGATAAACCTTGAGTTAAATCGAGTAACTTTCCTTCATCAGTAACAACCATAGATGTAGGTGTAGGTATAACACTAGTAGTTAATGTTGACTCATCAATGACAACATCTGCATTGTGATCAAATAACCAATTAGCATCTGCATATTGATTAATATCTTTTGGATTTGACTGTATTTGCTTTTGAATATTATCGTAAGGAACAATCCACGGAGTAAGTTCAAGTTTTGATTCCGGGTCAATTTTAGTGCGAGTACTATCAATCACCGCTGCCGTTAAATTATCACTAGAAATCCAATAATTAGGCATTAATTGAGAATGAGTGAGTACAGTAGCTGCCATCCATATTTTAATGCTTTGTGTTTCTTCTGCCTTAAAACCTGAAAACTTCTCTGTTGGTGTTATTTGATGAACATCGCCATTAAATAACTTGATTGAAAGCGTATCAGAGTTACCCGCATAAATAGGGTAAACTTGCGAATATTGAATTTGCCAATTATTCACATTCATATCATTTGGCGAAGTAAAGTGAATATAAGCACTAAAGCAATGCTTAACCGGTTTTCCATCTTTATCTGGGCAGTCCGTTTCTAAATTACTCAAAACTTGATATTTAACGTCAAGTGAACTGGCTAATTTATCGAGCTGCAACTGATTAATTGCCGAAACCTTTGTTGGTTCTTTAGTTTCACTGATTTCGGTCTTACTTGCCTGACCACAAGCTGCTATGGCAAAACTTAAACTGCACACGGCCAATGTAGATAGTTTATTCATATATACCTTCATTAATAATTGTATGTTTGATGAATACGGATTTAAAACAAATACTTAAGTTATAGTACTTCTTCTTTTTTATTCGAATTTTGAAATAAGTTAATGGTTTTATTCAATACTAAAGGCTTTGCCCAAAAACCTATTGAAAAAATATAGCCTAGAGTGATGTACACCACCACCATACCAATACGTAAATCCCCCGTTGTATCGGCAATAATGCCAATAATGGGTGATGCTAAGCCCCCACCAACAATACCAGTGCAAAGTATTCCAGCAAATGAACCATGGTGGTCTTTAAGTGAGTTTAACGCTAAAGAAAAAATTACTGACCACATCACCGATAAGAAAAACCCTACCATTGGAAATGCTGAAACAGCCATATCACTAGAGCCAAACAAGGCGCAAGTTAATGAAATCATACCGCCCAATGAAAATATTTTCAGCACTAAGCGACTATCTAATACCTTGACCAACGCCAAACCTAAAAAACATCCAAGCGTTAACATTAACCAAAAGTCGCTGACAGTACTTGCACCAACAGTAACAGGATCTAAGCCATGATAACGTTCTAAGAATAATGAGATAGCATTGGCAACTCCTTGCTCTGTACCTACGTAAGCAGCAATACCAATGAAGAACAAAATAACCGTTTTATTCTTAAACAACTCACGATAAATTTGCCAAGCCCCTACAGATTCATCATCTTTCAATTCTACTTTTGGTAATTTTATTACAAAGATAAAAACCAGCATTACCAATGAAACTATCGCAAATATCCAATACATAGATAACCATGTCATATTTGCGGGTACTGTATTTACAAAAAAGCCAATAATGCCAGACGTTTCACCTGCTGACATTGCCTGTACAACATAGCTATAAACAATAGGGCTTAACGTAGCTGCACCACCAAAAAGCAACTGCGCCATCACCGAATAAAAAGCAAAATGTTCTTGTCCACCAGCCACTCTTAATAATGGGTTTATAGCCACTTGCAACATTGCCATACCGGTACCAATTAAAAACAATGAGCCCATTGCCATGAAAAAACTAGGAGACAAAGCAAATAGAAATGAGCCTATAGCAGACATTAAAAATGCCAATAACATCACAGGTTTTTCACCGTATTTATCTACTAACATTCCTGAAGGAATTGACATCACGCCATATGCAGCAAAAAATGAAAATGGTAAAAATCCAGCAACCGCAAGACTAATGTTAAAATCACTAACTAACGAAGGAAATAAAGGACCTAAAATATTGGTAATAAATGAAATAGCAAAAAATGTCACTAAGACTAAAATCACCGCTGTTACGTTAGTTTTCATTGTAAATCCTTAACTGATTTATAATTTTATAAAAATTTTTCGTTGAAAGAGCCATTTAGAAACCCACCAAAAGAACACAACATGACTAAATGCAAAAGTAAATGACGCTAACTTGCCCTCCATAATTTGATGCAGAGCATTAAATAACCACTGGTATAAATGAGTTCCACCTATATCAATATGAAAATAAGTTGCCAACCAAACCCAAGATAAAACATAAACAAATAGAGGATTTGTTCCGTACACCATTAACGGCTCGATTGGTTTTGCTATTTTCTTCATATCCATTAAATAAACAAATAATGACAAAACTAAACAAGCAAAACCTGAGGAATAAATAACAAAAGAACTTGTCCACAAAGCTTTGTTTATAGGAATAATTAAGTCTAAAGCTAACGCTATACATATTGCTAAAAAGCCTAATTGAACAAGTTTAACCATGGACTCTTTCTTAGTGGGTAGTTGACTAATAAAACGTGTCACCTCAAAACCAAATAAAACACTTACAATTGAAGGTAAAGTACTTAAGAGTCCTTCAGGATCAAAAGGTATCCCCAAACCACCATAAATATGATTTGCACCTAAAATGGCTAGATCTATATCTCTCACTAAATTATTTTCTAAGCTGTATGCGCCATCTCCCGCTAGCATCAATATCAAAGGGTAGGCAATTAGAATAGTTAAACTAGAAAACAAAACGCCTCGTTGTTTAAAAAATAAAACAATAAATGCCGCAAAAAGATAAGCAATACCGATACGTTGTAAAACGCCCATCACTCTCCATGTATCAACAGGAGAAATAAATGGATAAATATTGAGTAAAAAACCAATTAAAAAAATCAAAAAACTCCGTTTTACGATTTTTCTGGCTAATGAACCATCTAAATTAAAATCTTGTTTCTTGAAGGCAAAAAACATTGCTGAGCCTACAATGAAAAGAAAAAAAGGAAAGACTAAATCCGTAGGTGTACAACCATGCCATTTGGCATGTAACAAAGGAGCGTAAACAAAATCCCATGAACCAGGTGAATTCACTAAAATCATTAATGCGACAGTTAATCCACGTAATGCGTCAAGTGCTAAATAACGTTGCATAATTCTCTCTTAAAAAATAATTATCAGATATTCAAAACTCCACTAAAAAAATGAAAATTTAAATATAATTTATCAACAAATAGTCTGATCTATTCTTTAAACAAGTTGATACACTTATCTATCTCTTTATGATACTTTTCTATCAAACCTAAAGGCGAAGTGTAGTGTAATGAAATTAATGTTTGAGAAAATTTTGCCGTCTGAAAATTCTTCTTGGCGATACTGGTTATACAAATTAGATAATATTGAATTTAATTGGCACTACCATCCTGAGTATGAAATAGCATTGACATTAAACAGCCAAGGGCAACGTTATGTTGGGGATAACATTGAAAGCTATGATGAGTTAGATATGGCTCTTTTAGGGCCTCACTTACCACACACTTGGTGCTCCTCTTCTGCAGTTAATGGTAAACCTCAAAAAGTATTTGTTGCTCAAGTCCCCGTCGGTTGGATAGAAACTTTAATCCTCGGCATGCCAGATCTAGAAGGTTTTAAATCTCTATTAGAATTATCAAGAAGAGGGATAAAGTTTAGTGCTGAGACGGTAAGAAAATCGGCAAAAGTATTCAAAAAAATGCAACATGCTAACGCATCCCAGCGTTTTATTGGCTTAATGGAAATTTTTCAATTAATGCTTGATGATGATGATAAAAAAATATTATCAAGTGATGGTTATAATATATCTCTAACATCAGATCCATCAACAGATAAACTTGATAAAGTTACTCGTTATATTCACCAAAATTATACCAGAAAGCTTAACGCAGAAGATGTCGCTAAATTAGTACATATGAGTACGAATCATTTTCATCGTTTTTTCAAACAAAGAACCGAGCAAACTTTCACTGAAGTTGTTAATCAATTACGCATAAGCAAAGCGTGTTCTTTATTAATTAATTCACAAATGCCTATTTCAACCATTAGTGATACTTGTGGCTTTAATAACATCTCAAATTTTAATAGACGATTTTTACAATTTAAAGAAATGAAGCCAAGTGAGTTCAGGAAGATATATGAAGGTAAAGCAGTAATATCCTAAGTTAACTGCTTTACCAATTACTAGCATTCTTTAATATTGCTAATATAGAAATGCTTATTGATTTGATTGAATAAGATGCACATCTCTTTGTGGAAATGGGATCGTGACATTTTCTCTATCAAAAGCAAGTTTAACTTCTTCCATCATGCCAAAATATACAGGCCAATAATCTTCAGATTTCACCCAAGGTCTTACTAGGAAATTTACCGAGCTATCAGCATGAGCAGAAACAAAAATATCAGCACCAGGATCTTTTAAAATCATCTCATTAGCATCAACAATATTCGCTAAAATAGCTTTTACTTTTACGATATCATCTTCATAACTAATGCCGAAAGTTAAATCCACTCGACGAGTTTCTTCAATAAAGATATTTTTAACACAGCCATTTGAAAGCAGTGCATTTGGAATAATGACTCTTTGGTTGTCTAGTGTACGCAAGATAGTATTAAATATTTGGATTTCAACAACAACGCCAACATAACCCTGAGCTTCAATTACATCATCTGCTTTGAAAGGCTTAAATAATAATATAAGAATTCCACCAGCAAAATTAGCTAAACTGCCCTGCAATGCAAGACCAATAGCAAGGCCTGCAGCACCTAAAACAGCAATAAGTGAAGCGGTTTCAACACCAACCATAGAAGCAAAAATAATGACCAAAATTGCTTTAGCAATAATACTGACAATGCTAAGTAAAAATTTATGAAGTGTAACTTCTACTTTTTTCTTCTTCATGCCCTTTTCAAATACTTTTAGCACTCTTTTTATTAACCAAAGACCAATAAAAAAGACCAGCAGTGCCATTAATAGTTTACCGCCCCACTGCACAGCCATTTCTCCCAAGATGGTGAAATAGTGTTCTATTTTTTCTGAAGATTGTTCCATATGATTATTACCTTATAACTTAAGATAAGCATTAGTGTAGTTTTTACATACTGATTAATAAACAAAAAAGCGAACATTATGTTCGCTTTTTAAGTTAGTAATTTTTTAATTAACGCTTTTTTCGTTGGTATCTAAGCCAAATATACAAACCACTGATGGATAACAAAATAAGCATTACGCCGATCAAATCCATAAACAGTACCCCAAAATCGCCAAAAATTCTGCCTGAGTGGGCATCAAGAATTACTCGCTCCCAAGAAAGAAATTGTGCTTGAAAATGTGTTTGTGCTTCAGTGATCGCTTCAACTTCAACGTCAATAGCATTTAACCATTTAGGCGGCATAATAAATTGAACAGATTGCCAGTCAAATAATTCTCCTGAGCTTTGAAAGTAACCATCATCTGTTTGTAACACAACATGTGGACCTTGCTTTGCTATTTTACGAATATTTGCTGGCAAACCTAAACTAGTCGTTAACTTGTCGATCATTTCACCTTGTTCAGTGAAAATAAGCAAAGTTCTCTGGGTTACCACTAATAAGTTACTTTGATAAGTAGTTAGCGCAATAATTGGGAAGTCGGTTTCAACTAATTGTTTACTTTGAAACCATACAAATTGATCAGTATGATAAAAATCTTCTCGATAGAAACGTGTTACTTCAGGCGGTTTAATCCCATAATGGTTAAGCAACCATGGCTGATGAATTGAAATATGGGCTAAAGATAATGCATTGGTATGATTTAATGCGATACCACTTATTGAAATAAAGATAAGAAAAATTGCAGTAAAAATACCGAGCTGGCGATGCCACTTGCGTAGGTGGCGAATAATTTTGGTATGCAACGATTGCTGTTTACGAGTTAAATTCATTGATAACGTTTATTTTAATTTCAACTTAAGGTTGTACCTTATTATTCAACCATAATGCAAGCCGAGCAACTTTTGTTAATGCTCGCACAGACATAGTTGCTCCTGTGATCCCATCAATATGCTCAGTGAGTTGATGATCTTCTGTTAATGTAGCATTCATAAATTGGTCAGTAAAAAAAGAATGACGAACTTCATCTCCTCGACTTTCACGAAACGCCAATACCTTTACTTGCTGAATAGTTTTTCCATGAATATGTATCGCAACCGTGATTGGCTTTTCTTTACCTATTTCATCCAATACCCAAACCGTTTCATCATTGAGTTGCCAATATCTAATACGTAATCGATTATATTTATGACTCATGATTGATTCGATAATTTTTTTATCATCGCCTTTGAGCCAGATAGATTTAGCTTTTGCTTGCTCACCTTGAAAAACACTTTTTAAAAATTGCTCTGTCGTTTGATAAGTCCCTTTTGCAGATACAAAAAGAGAAATACAACACAATATAACAACACTCAGTAGTTTATTTTTCACAGTCTTCTCATTGAGTAATTAACCACAATAGTTTAACGTAATTTAATTAGCAAAAAAGTGAACGAAGTCAAACTCCATTCACTTTTACATTAAATGTTAATTAACGTATTGATGCATTAAAAGTTATAGCCAAAACCTACGTTAAAACCTTTTTCATCCTTTGCGCCGCCAAGCTCTTCAAAGTCAGCTTTTAATACTACATTTTCATGCAAGTAATAATTAACACCTAAGCTTGTAGATTCAACCGCATTTGCACTGCTTGCGCCAGCTTCGTTGTTATATTCAGCATATCGTGCAAAAACACCAACTTTTTCATTAAACTTATATGATGGCTCAACATACCAACCTGTTTGTTCATCACGACCAAGTGCTTTGGCTTCGTCGCCGTCAATATCCCAAGTGGCATATAAAGCACGTACAGTAAAGTCGTTCATTTGATAAATTGCATGCGCTTCAAGCATTGTTGCAGCGGCTTCATCAACACCCGCTGCACTTTGGGTAAGATCTGTTTGATACTGTAAAGTAGCAGCTACCTCTAGCCCTGGAACGCCAGTATATTTAACTCGACCTGTGTAGGCTAGATTCTCAGCTGATGCATTAGCTACTTTTTGACGTCCGCCTCGAATTTTATAGTCATCACCTACATTTAAGCCACTCGTCACAGCACCATCAAATGCTAAACCTGGAGATGCTTTATAATTAAGGGCAACACCCGCTTCCCACCAAGTTGCTGGAATAATATTTTTTTCAACACCATTTCGCTCAACGCCATAAAACGTTGGTGGCTCATGTGTTTCGTTAATAATGCCTACAGGAATTAAAAATAAACCAGTTTTAGTCGTTAATGTATCGCTGTAATCATATTCAACGTAGGCTTGTTCCAACTCAACTTCACCTGGTTTACCATCTCCTGCTAATGAATGCTCTAATTCAAACTCCGAAAAAAAACGCAATTTGCTTGAGAACTCATGACCAAAAAATAGAACAAAACGGTGAAAATCAACTTTTGCATCTTTATCTTCATAGTTGTTGTAATGAAGCTCTCCATAACCACCGATGGTCGTATTAGCAAACAGGCTATCGTTTGATGAAGTTGCTTCAACTTGATCTGCCGTTGCTTCAATACGTTGCTCTGTTTCATTTAAGCGCTTTTCAAGAGACTTCAATACTTCTTGCTGTTTAGCAATAATTTTACGCAACTCTGCTGTTTCTTCATCAGCAAATACAGAACCAGAAGCCAAGCCTGCCAATAGCGCTGTGGCGATAAGTGTTTTCTTCATCATGAGTGTTATGCCTATAAATTTTTAAGTGGTATATCCTAATTGGCAGCATTAAAACACAACTCTAAATGAGAATCAATATCATTTGCATTTGTTTTATTAAAAAGATCACGTTTTATTGATTTAGATTAAGTTTTATCATTAAAGAAAGTAACAACGACATTTTTATGAGATGAGATATAGATAAATGATTTATAAATAATGTGTTATCTTTATTTAAAGGCAATTGCTTGATAGATTAGACATTAAAATAATACATATTATTTACTTATTAATCAGTGAATAAAATATAGGCCTCTCGATGAGTAAAATTGCTTTTATATCGGCAGCACCAGAAACTATTAGTTCATTTCTACTTGCATACATTAAAGAGTTATCTTTACATCATGATATTCACATTATTACCTCTTTAGGAAGTAGTGGTAATATCCGAGGGCTACCTAGTGATATTACCGTCCACAATGTGAACATTAATCGAGACCCAAAAGTCTTCGCTGATCTAAAATCGCTTTTTGCACTTTATAAGCTTTTTAAAAAACAGAACTATGATTTAGTACATTCTTTTACTCCGAAAGCGGGGTTACTCACTCAAATAAGTGCATTTGTTGCTCGGATACCTAAGAGGCTTCATACATTCACTGGTCAGGTTTGGGCGACTAAACAAGGATTATCACGCAGTGTTCTCAAATTTTTAGATAAGGTTACCGCAACATTAGCCACATTCTGTTTAATTGATAGCCCTTCTCAAAAAGCATTTTTAATCAAAGAAAATCTACTAAAAGAAGAAAACTGTAAAGTATTAGCTTCTGGTTCTATATCTGGCGTAAATATAGAAAAATATGTTTTCTCTCAAGAAACCCGAGATAACTTACGATCTGAGCATAAAATTGCAAACGATGATTTTATTTTCATGTTTGTAGGCAGGATGAAAAAAGAAAAAGGTGTTCCCGAGTTATTAGAAGCATTTAAACAAATTGGCACTGATAAAAAAGCGAAACTTTTCATTTTAGGCTCAGATGAAGAAAACCTAACAGAAAGTGTTAATAATATCGCTAATATCCATTATTTAGGGTTTAAGTCAAACGCTCAAGAATACTATTCATTTGCTGATGTACTTTGTTTACCTAGCCATAGAGAAGGGTTTGGAAACGTAATTATCGAAGCTGCATCTTGTAATCTCCCTGCATTAGCATCAAACATTTATGGACTATCAGATGCCGTAGAAAATGGCGGTACTGGTATACTTCATCAAGTGAAAAATATGCAGGAAATTGCTTCATCAATGGAATCCTTTCTTGCAGATCCTGAAAAATTAGTCGCAATGAGAAAAAGATGTAGAGCAAGAGTTGAAGAAACATTTGATGAAAGAATATTGGTAAAGGAATTTATACTTTTTTATAAAGAAATAGGACTTCAGTGATCAAATATCACAAAGTAATGCCGCATAAAGCAAGCTTTAGATAGAGTTATTGATATACAAAGAAGACTTATGATTAAAAAACTAAATACAATAAAGGATGCTGGTTTAACAACAGTTGCCAATATCGCCCATGCTGCGGCTCAGTGGTTGCTATTAATCATTATCGTTAAGCAATTTGATGATTTAATATTAGGCCAATTGGTATTAACCCTTTCAATCATTTCCCCTATTTTTTTATTATTTAGCTTTAAATTAAGAACACTCGTAGTAACGGACTATCACAACGAACGTCATTTTGAACAATATCTACACGCACGTTTTTTTGCTCAAACCATTGCTATAATTTTTCTAGTAATAATCTCCCCTTGGCTACTTTCAAATGTATACGCGAGTATTATAATTTCTGTCATTATTTTTAAAGTGGGCGATGGTAGTTCAGAGCTTTGTTATAGTTACTTTCATAAACAGCAAAAATTTAAACGTGCCGCATTATCACAAACCACTAGAAGTTTTTTCACTATTACGATGCTGTTATGTGCTTCACTTTTTACACAAGATATTCATATCACTTTCTTTACATGGGCTCTCACTACAATATTTTTCTCTTTAATTGATTTATTTACTGTTAAAAACGTGATTGCAGAACAAGAGAAAAGACCTTTTCATTTGTGGGCTACCTGCAAGGATATGGGCGCTTTAGTTAAGTCATTAACCATCTATAAAAAGTATTGGCCTATTAGTGTTTCGATTCTCTTTAGTGCTATGTTCGTTTATATCCCAAACTATACATTAGAGTATTTTATTGGCACTGAAAGTGTTGGACATTTTGCCGCCATTAGTTATTTTCTTGTTGCTGGCGGAATAATAATTCATAGCCTTTCTCAAGCAGTCACCCCCAAATTATCGCACTTGTATCATCAAAAAAAATACTCAGCATTTATTCGAACAACACAAATATTAATGCTCGCAGGTGCAAGTATCGGCTTGATCGGTTTATGTTTTGCTCATTTTATTGGCGAATGGTTATTAAGGTTAATTTATAATGATGCAATCGCATTACTCACAGATGAATTAAAACTCATTATAATTGCTAGCATGATTCGTTACAGTTATAACTTTTTAGGTTCCGCATTAAATGCATTAAAATGCTTTAACCAGCAAGCCCTTGTATACGGCACTGGAAGTTTAACATTATTAATTTCATGTATTTTATTAGTACCTTCTTTAGGCACTATAGGTGCTGCAATTTCAATGATCATTGCCTGTGCAGTTGAAATGTTTATCATGTGCATTACATTCTATGTCCAATGGAAAAAGCTTAATTTAATGAAGGCTGACAAATGAATAAAAAAGTCCTACATATTTTTGGGAAAATGGATCGCGGTGGTGCGGAATTAAGAACACTTGCGACTTTAACTCCGTTGCAGCAAAAAGGTATAGATATTGAGTTTTGTGCTTTATCAGGTGAAACAGGTTTATTAGATTCGGAAATTAAATCTTTAGGAAGTAACGTTCATTTATGTCGGTTAGGGATGCTATTCCCTTTCCATTTTTATCAATTATTACGTTCAAATAAGTTTGATGTCGTTCATTCTCATGTTGCCATGGTTTCAGGATATATTTTATTTATCGCTTGGCTTGCTGGAGTTCCAAAGCGTATTGCACATTTTAGAAATACGCACGACGCCGCTAAAACATCTTTTCTAAGAAAATGGCGTAATAAATTACTCCATACTTTAATCAATATTTTTGCCACAAATATCTTAGGCGTTTGTAATGCGGCTTTATCCATTTTTTGGCGACAAGATTGGCATCAAGATTCACGTTGCAAAACTATTTACAATGGGCTGCAACATAAAGATTTATGCGCTAAAAAGGACTCTTTTTGGGGAGAGCATAAGCTAGATAAAAGTTATCCTGTGATATTAAACGTTGCAAGATTAGTTGAACAAAAGAATCACCTTTTTATGATTGAAGTACTAGCAGCATTTATTCAAAAAAATGGACCTACTTACCTTGCGTTGCTTGGAAAAGAAGATGAAAAAATCCAACAAAGCATTATTGCGCTTGCAAAAGAAAAGGGGTGTTTAGAATATGTCGTCTTTCTTGGGGTTCAACCCAATGTTTATGATTACCTTTATAATGCAGATGTCATGATTTTTCCTTCCTTATGGGAAGGGCTTCCGGGAGCGGTAATTGAAGCTGCATCCGTTGGGTTGCCAGTTGTAGCTAATGATATCCCGGGAGTTATCGAAATTGCAGCGCAGCTACCATGTGTACAATATTTATCCGTTAATGCTCCTATAATAGATTGGGTGAATTCACTACAAAGTTTGTCTACAGATAATTTCGACTTAAGAAAAAAACATCATAAAACATTTAAACAAAGCCAGTTTAATTTGAATCAATGTGTTGATGAGTTATATGCAATATATCAGTGAACGACAACCTTTATTAAAAGTATGCTCCATCATTATTATAATCATGATGGGAGTAATTCTTTTAACGTCGTTTTGGCAAGCTATCGTATTTACAAGAGATGGCCTTGAAATATTCTCTTTGCTTAATTGGTTAATATTAAGTGCTTTACTTGCTTATGCTTTACCTAAAGGCATATGGTCTATCTGTTTTATATTTTTCACTGCATTTAGTATTTTTCATGGTGGGTTAGTGTTTGTATCCGCTGTAGGTATGATTACCGATAAAGACATTCTGTATTCGATCAGTTTTTGGTTCCATCGAGCTGAAACTGTTTATGCAATTTATCTAATGAATTTCACCATGATAATTTACGCACTAACAGCCATTTTTTTCTCTAAAAATGCTCCACAATCAACAGATTCTTTGGATATTAGTTTAATCAAACGGTTTCATAATATTGGCGGTTCTATTTTGCTTTTCATGATAACTGTCTTTCTTTTAGTAGGTTTTTCCACAGGAGCATTAACTTCTTATACGGCATATTTAACGATAATTAACCAATCTCCAATAATCACCTTAATGTTTGTTTATATATATCTATTTCTAGGAATGGCCGTCGTTTTTGTCTCAGTCTCTTATCGCCCAGGATTTGGCTTTCTGTTTTTTATTGCTTTCGTAATATGGGCGATTTTAGCTTTCAAGGTTGGTCTTAGAGGAGAGGTTATGTTTCCTTCCTGTGTTGCAGCCGCAATGCTTGGTCGACGAAAAGTACCAATTGGGACATTTAAACTTTCCATAATGGTTTTTTTGATGTTGATCGCTATTGTTATTGTAAAAAATGCACGATTATCTGGAGATTATTCCGAAATTGATAATATGAACCCATTAAATGCTGTAGCTGAAATGGGCAGTAGCTTAAGAACGGTCCAAGAAGTAGTTAAATGGCGAAATGAAGGGTTTAAATTACTTAATGGAACAAGTTACTGGGCGCCATTTGAACGACAGTTAGCTTTATTTCTTCCTATACCTCGCCCGCCAGCAAAGAAAGATAAACGTTTACTCAATATAGTAGTACAAGAAAAAGCAGGGCCCATTGGTTTTTCTCCTGTTGCTGAAGCTTATTTAAATTTTGGTGAAAAAGGCATAATTTTTATTGCCTTTATACTTGGGATCAGTTTAGCTAAATTCGATGCTATCCCTTCTTCGGTTCGTTCTGATACTTTAATTGGAGTTGCTTTGATCCCCCTATTCATTATGATAAGGAATAGTTTTACATTTATACCTGTACAAACAATCATGGGCATCGTCATTTCTTTGATTATCCTTCAATTAGCTAAAGTAAAAATGGTGAATTAACAATAATGAATGTGATCGTAAATTGTGAATTTAGATTTTATCAAACACCTGATGGAAATGTATGGACACCTTCTTCCTTTAAATATGACTTTTGGTTACGTTATACAGAAGTTTTTGATCAAGTCACTGTTGTTGCAAGAATCAATAAAGTACCTGAAGTCTCATCTGATTGGCTGCAAGCGAATGGTGCGCAAGTCAAATTTCATGCGTTACCTCACTACATAGGGTTAATGGGACTTATATTATCACTTCCTAAACTCATAAAATCTTTAAAAACGATTATCCACTCCGATGGTCTATTATTATTTAGAGTACCGTCTCAAACAGCCACGATTGCAACGTGGTTATTGAAAAAAAACCGTCCCTATGCAGTAGAAGTTATTGGTGACCCTTATGATGTATTTTCAACAGGTGTTGGCGGGAAATTCGCAGCACCTTTTCTTAAAATCTTTGGCACTAGTACATTACAAAAACAGTGTAAAAATGCTTTAGGTGCAAGTTATGTAACTCAATTCTATTTACAAAACCGTTATCCTCCAGGTAAAAATACAATTACTAACTTTTATTCATCAATCATGTTAGATGAAGCACAGATCGTTGCTGAACCTCGCATTTATAAAACAAAAGCTCGGAAACTGGTATTTGTTGGTTCTTTAGAGCAAATGTATAAAGCCCCTGATATTCTTTTAGAATCTTTCGCTAAACTTGTAAAAGAAGATAATCATTATCAATTAACAATGATAGGTGCAGGTCAACATTTACCTTCATTAAAAGAAAACTCTGTACAATTAAATATACAGAATAACGTCAATTTTGTTGGTGAAATCAAAAGCAATGAAGTAGTCGATTATTTAAGTGAGGCCGATTTATTTGTTCTTCCTTCAAGAACTGAAGGATTACCCAGAGCAATCATAGAAGCAATGGCTCAAGGATTACCATGTGTCGGCACTAAAGTTGGGGGCATTCCAGAGTTAATTCCAGAAGAGTTATGTGTTCCAGCAGATGATGCTAATTCATTATTTACTGTATTATCTAAACTGTGCAATAACGTCGATGAACTGACGAAACAATCTGCACTAAATTTAGAAAAAAGTAAGCAATATAGTAATCAGTTTTTATCACAAAAACGCAAAGGGTTTTATAAATCCTTAAAAGATAAATACATAAAAAAATATACTTAAATTGAATTAAATATTATTTAATAGTTCACGTAAAATTAGGAAAACAAGATGTTAAAACGTAGTATGGATGTAATTATTGCCTTAGTTGCATTACTTCTATTATTTCCTGTATTAATAGTATGTTCGGTGATTTTATATTGCCTTAATTGCCGCCCCATTTTTTTTAAACAAACAAGACCTGGATTACATGGCAGAAATTTTAATATGATAAAATTTCGCTCGATGACCGATAATAAAGACGAAAATGGAGAATTGTTACCCGATGAACAAAGGTTAACACCATTTGGACAATTTATTAGGAAAACCAGTATTGATGAATTACCCGGTTTGTGGTGCGTATTAAAAGGTGATATGAGCTTAGTTGGGCCTAGGCCTTTGCTTGTAGAATATTTACCTTTATATTCTACCAATCAAGCCAGAAGACATGAAGTTAAACCAGGGATTACAGGGTGGGCGCAAGTTAATGGTCGTAATTCCATTACTTGGGAAGCAAAATTCGATTTAGATGTTTGGTATGTTGACAATCAATCACTTTGGCTGGATATCAAAATTTTGTTTCTAACTGTTAAAAAAGTGTTTGCTCAAGCTGATATCAGTGCAGACGGCGAAGCAACTATGAGTAAATTTACTGGTTCAAATCGTAAAGAAAAATAAAGTATCAAGGCAATAACAAATGAAAAATTTAGCCATTTTAGGCGCAGGCGGACACGGAAAGATTGCGGCAGATATTGCTGAGCAATTAGGGTGGAACATTCACTTTTTCGATCTCAATTTTCCAAAAATCTCTTCATGTGGTGTATGGGATATTGTTGGGGATGAAACCAGTTTAATTAAACATGCAACAAAGTATAACGCGGTTTTTGTCGCTATTGGCAATAATGATATTCGAGCAAAAAAACAATTAGAATTTAAGAAACTAGGTTTTGTAATTACTTCATTGGTTTCTCCTTCAGCAACACTTAGTGAGCATGTTGATATTGGTGAAGGCGTGTTAATTGTAGCTAACGCTTGCGTTAATATAGGCACAAAAATTTCTGATGGTGTTATTATCAATACGGGTGCAAACATTGACCACGATAATCAAATTGGTAAATTTAGCCATATATCGCCTGGTGTAAATTTAGCCGGTGAAGTCAATATTGGCGAACATTGTTGGGTCGGTATCGGCTCTTCAATCATTCATCAAATAACCGTTGGAGATAATGTGATGGTTGGGGCTGGTACCGTTATAATTAATAATGTTCCTGACAACGTTACTGTTGTTGGATGTCCTGCCCGAATAGCACAAAAGCGTTAAAAGGTTTTCTATGTTAAATACTCCATTCACACCTTGGCCTAATTTCTCGGATGAAGAAGTTAATGCAGTTAGCTCGGTACTAAGATCCGGTAAAGTAAATTATTGGACAGGACAAGAAGGTCGCCAATTTGAAACAGAATTTGCAGCCTATACAGATTGTAAATATGCAGTAGCGGTTGCTAATGGAACATTAGCGCTAGATTTAGCTTTGCAAAGCTTAAATATAGGAGTTGGCGATGAAGTCATTGTCACTTCGAGAACCTTCATTGCCTCAATCAGCTGTGTGGTAAACGCAGGTGCTACACCTGTATTTGCAGATATTGACCTAAATACTCAAAACATTACGGCAGAATCAATTAATTCAGTATTAACCGATAAAACTAAAGCAGTGATTTGTGTACATTTAGCAGGTTGGCCATGTGAAATGGACGATATCATGGAGCTTGCCAATCAAAACAGTCTATTTGTTATTGAGGATTGTGCGCAAGCACATGGCGCCAAATATAAAGGTCGATCAGTAGGTAGTATTGGGCATATAGGCGCCTGGTCATTTTGCCAAGATAAAATTATGACTACTGGTGGCGAAGGCGGCATGCTTACGACTAATGATGAGAAATTGTGGAGAAAAGCTTGGGCATTTAAAGATCATGGTAAATCTTATGCCGCTGTTTATGAAAAAGAGCATCCTCCTGGCTATCGTTGGTTACATGAATCATTTGGTACAAACTGGCGATTAACTGAAATGCAATCAGCCATAGGGCGTATTCAAACAGCCCTAATGCCAAAGTGGCACAATACACGAGTTTCTTATGCGAATAAAATTTTATCCACAAGTAAAAAATTTAATTTTGTTGATGCACCAGAGATCCCTTCATATATAGAGCATGCTTTTTATAAATGTTACATTTTTATAAAACCTGAAAGATTACCTTCTAATTGGACACGCGATAAAATAATAGAATCATTCAATGAAAAAAATATCCCTTGTTACTCAGGTAGCTGCTCAGAGGTTTATTTAGAAAAAGCATTTGATGGTAAATCATACAAACCAAGTCAACCATTGAAAAATGCTAAACAGTTAGGTGTAACTAGCTTAATGTTTTTAGTCCACCCAACATTAACTGAATCTGAAATTGAACAAACTTGTTTATCTATTAACGAAGTATTTACAAAAATAGCAGACAGTTATTAATAAACTGGTATGATGATAAAACTGTAACAATATATAAATATAATAATTCATCAAAAATGAATACGTTAGATCAATAACATAGGATCTAAAGGCGAATGCAGATGATCAGAAAAATAGATTTAATACCAAGCTCGTTAAAACTTTTTATTGCAATAACCTATGATGTTTTAGCACTAGGCTTAGCATTTTTTCTCGCATATTTTTTACGATTAGGTGCAACAAACTTTGAAATAACTCAAGCTGAACTTTCGGTATTT
>JAGSHH010000159.1 GCA_023954655.1 Colwelliaceae bacterium | reverse complement strand
TAGGACAAATGAGTAGAAACTCTTCTCCCCCCCATCTGGATAGAAAATCAGTACTACGAGAGTTTTCACTGATCACTTTAACAAATTCGATTAAAATCTTATCACCTATCGCATGACCATGATTATCATTGATTGGTTTGAAGTGATCTATATCTATGAAAATTAAAGATAATGTTTTTATTTCATTAGTGAATATTGGTTCAATGCCACTTCTGTTTAAAGCACCCGTTAAATGATCACGTTCAGATTGATCTTTTAGTTCTTGAGATTCCACATTCAATAATTTATTCAATTGTCTTAATTCTTTGGTGCGACTTATCGATTTTTCTAATTTAATTTTTGATCGTTTTAAATTAATAAATAGCCCACTAACAGCGGCGAAAACCCATAAGAAGATAATGAATGCGTAGACTTGATTATTTGTAAAAATTTTACCAATAAATTCAATTTTATCTAGTCTTAATTGATAGTTTCCGGGTCTAATGTCGTTGCCTGTTGCAATTTCGAGTACCATTACTTTGTCAAACTCAGGAGCTGAATATTCAATGGGAATTTCTTGTTCTATTAGCCACCATGTAGAAACTTGTAAAGCATTCATTGGTATTATTACAGGGTTTGTATTTTGATCAGGCCAATATTCTAAACCATTATATTTCCATGAGCTTTGATTTTCGAGTGAAGCATAAGCTGGATTGAAAGTACGCAATTGAAAGCGTACTCCTGCAGAGTTTTTACTCGTATAAAGTGCAGATATATTAACTTGCTTATATTCAGACAAATCTAACGGAGTATAAATGTTGTTGTCATTTTCTGAGGTAAATGAAAATGTTATTTCACAAAATGGCCAATTATAATCAGAGGGGATAATTTGACAATCTAGTAAGAAGTGATCTTTATTCTTAATGAGTTTTACGGTGGATTTACCATTGTTAGCGTCTTGATCTGAAATTACTTGGCTAGGGTAGAGTGTATTAATATCAATATTTAAAGAGTGGTTTAAAGAAAATTTTTGCAGTAAAAAAAGAGTAACCGTGAAAGTTAATAAAGCAATTAAGAAAATATTGTCAAACTTTTCACTAGGCATTGAGTTTTCCTTTAATCAAAGTCTTTTTCTGTAGCACCTTCCTTAATGCATATATCGATTATGAATGTAATAACTATAGTAATTAGTTTACTAAACAGTATTGTTTTACAATAGATATTATAGCTTGTTTTATGTAACACATTTGTATCTTTACGATAAAGGAGATTGCTTTTTCTATAGATTATTTTATACAGTATACATAGTGATAGGGATTGTTTTATGACTAAAAATTTTATAAAAGAAAATAAGTTTCAAGTTAGGTTGTGTAAGAACTGCACTGTGTTAATAAAAGTCTTTATAACAATATTCCGCCGTGTTTCCAATTTATAAGTAGCACGTCAAATTGTTTCGGAGTTTAATGTTAAAATTAATTGAGAAGATGCTAAAAAGTCATAATTAACAAATATTGTAAGTCATTGTCATTTACTCAAAATAAAAATAATGATTAAATTAAAATGTAGGATTATCAGGGATGTTGAATCGATTGAAAATTATTAATGTAATAAACATTTTAAATATCATTTTAATACTGATATTTAACAGTAATGCTTATGCTAAAAATAGTTATCGAGAAGATTTTAATACGGTCACGATAGCGTCTTTTCAAGACATGGATAATCAGATTTTCATCGAACCTTGGCTTTCTTTACAAGCACTATCAAAATTGGCTCCACAATACTCAAATATGTCTCAAGAAGAAAAAGTTTGGTGGTTATTACGTAAAGCCCAATGTGAAGATTTACTTTATTTTTATGAAAAATTTGATCAAACATTATTGGAAATAGAACCATTAATTTCTGTTCAGTCATCTATTGAACAACAAGCTCGGTTTAACCATTTTAAAGGACTTTCATTGCAAAGGGCTGGAGGATATAAAAAGTCTCGAGTTTATTTTGAAAAAGCTATGTCTTTGGCTAAACAGCAAAATTTAAATCATATCTATATAAAAGCAAAATTAGAGTTTGCTTATACCTACAGTTTGGCTGAGTTATTTGAGACATCGTTAAAAGACATGCAAGAGGCTTATGTTGAAGCTTTTGCATTAAATGATCAATTTTTAGTGGCCATGATCAATGAAACTTACGGCGCAATTTATGGATACATGCATGATAATGAAAAGTCTCTAGAATATTACCAAAAAGCTTTAGAAAGTTATGAAAGTTTAGGTTATAAGGCACATGTTGCAGAGGCGATTTATGGTATTGCAACAACTTATCGGTATTGGGAAAAATACGAATTAGCTATAGAAAAATTTAAGCTCTATCAGCAAAGTGTTTCATATACACCGAATGCAGAAATCACATATTTTGGGGCTTATGGTTTAGGAATGTCACTTGCTGAAGATGGACAATGTGTTGAAGCATTAAATGTTATTGACCATGCTATCAAGTTAACGGGTTTAGATGATTATGATGCTGAGTTATATAAACGAAAAACAAGTTGTTTAATAGAATTAAAGCGTTTTGATGAAGCAGAAAAAACCTTAGATATTCTGAATAAAACTTTTCAATCTTTACCTGAATTAATGGGAACAGCTTGGCAAATTGAAACACTCAAAATTGCTTCTTCTCTTGAAAGCGCCCAAGGAAATTATCAAAAAGGATATGAACTTTTAGTCTCATATAATCAGCAATATATTGACTTATTAATGAAAAACTCTTCTTCTCGGATCATTAAAGTACGAGCCAATATGGAATTAGAGCGTCAAGATATTGAAAAAGCATTATCTAATCAGCGCTCTAAAGCTGATTTACTTGAAATCAAAAATCGTGAACAAAAAAGCTTACAACAAAGTTATTTTATTATCTTTCTCTCAACGGTCTTAGTTATTGTTATTGCGGTTGTAACGTTTCAATTTAAAAATAATCGAAAAATGGCGAACTTAGCTATAACAGACCCTTTATCAGGCCTTTATAATCGTCGCTATATTTTTCAGTATTTAGACAAATTAATATCAAGTACTTCTCCAAATAAAGGAGAATTATCTATTCTTGTGATAGATATTGATGACTTTAAATTGATCAATGATACTTATGGTCATCCAATGGGGGATGCTGTTTTAAAAGTACTTGCCGAAATTTTACAACATTTACTTAGAGTTGAAGATATGATGGGGCGTATAGGTGGTGAAGAATTCCTTTGTGTATTACCAAGAACCTCAAGCGAGGTCGGTGAAAAAATAGCCCATCGTATGAAAGAAGAGATAAGCCAATATGTTTTTAAAAATGAAGAAGGTATTACATTTACAATTACAATTAGTATAGGCGTATCATCTATTTCTCAAGATGTTCATGATTCTAAAGCGCTTTATAGTCTTGCGGATAAGGCATTGTACGAAGCCAAAACATCAGGTAAAAACTGTGTGAACATACTGTAATGGAAAATGTCACATTTTAATGAAAATACCATTATCAACCCCAAAAATTAACCAACTATCAAAAGAAGTGATTATTTTATTACAAGATCATATTGCTTCATTAGGCTTTATACCTGTGATTCATTTTGAGTTAGAAGGTTGTTATCAAAATCAAACATTCAAAAAACCGCCCGATTTTTCACTAATCAATAATTCTCTTGAACAGTTAGATATTGATGGAACCATTATTCCTGAATATTGGCAAAATCAGTGGGAATATGTTTCATTATTCAACGGTCAAATCCCTTTGAAAGAAGCCGATAATTTAACTTTTGCTATTAATAATTTACCTAATTTGTTTGCACAACAAGGTATTGAACAAACATTGATCAAACCAGTCGTTTGGGCAGGTGATAATGGTAAGTTGGCGTTAGGATGTGAAAATGTATTCAGTGGAGAGAATAGGGCTGTACATATCCCTAATGCCATACAAATGAACGTTAGTGTCAAAAATACTAAGGGTGAAAATGTAATGGTTGATGCTAATTTTGGTGAATATTTACAGCAATGTTTCATCGAATCTAGCTTAGGGTGTAGTTTATTATATTTACCTGAGGAAGAAGCTTTTGAACGTTTTTCTTTGAAAACTAAATATGGTTTATCCGCTGAATTGTGCTCTCCTAATGATATTTCTGGTGGGCATCAAGGCAGTATTGCATTATACAAAGAGCATGGTAAACATAACCAAGTTATGGGAGAAAAAGCCATACTTTATGATCATAATAATGAAATAATGTTAAGCGAGAGTCATTGGCATGATACTGCTAGGATTGAGCACCGTCTAGGAGCCTCTAGTGTTCACTACAATGCTTACCTTAATGTAATATTTGCCTTACTAAATATTATTGATGCTTTAGAGGTTTTTGAAAATGAACAATGTAAAGTAAAGCTAAAACCGGTACAAAGCCCCTTTAAATTACCAGAGTCACTATTTTGTCAACGAAAAGCGATTGGTGCTATTGAATTATTTAAGCAAGAGCAATGGTTTTCTAGTAGCATTAATCGTATTGAAAAGTTATTAATTAACAAGAAAAACGGGACTTTACAAAAATATAATAAAATGGGCGATAAATTAAAACTAATGGTTTTATCGAGTTATCAACCTCAAGCAATTATTACTGAATAATAATGATGAAGAACGATGGATAAAGAATTTAAACAACAGAAAACACCTTTGTTATCAGGTAATAACATTGAAGAAAAACGACAAGAAATAAAAGCGTATTTTGCTAATACTTGGCACAGTTATGAGTCGTTATTCTCACTTATTAATAATGATGAAGCCTACTTTTTAAGACCTGAGCGATTACGTCACCCTTTAATTTTCTATTTTGGGCATACCGCTACCTTTTTTATCAATAAACTGATTTTAGGAAAATTTATTTCTTCTCGCTTAAATGAAAAGTTAGAAGCCGTTTGTGCTGTTGGCGTTGATGAAATGAGTTGGGATGACCTTGATAGTAACCATTATCAATGGCCGAGTGTAAGTGAGGTAAGAGAATATCGTCATCAAGTTTTTGATTTAGTGAATAATATTATTGATGAAATGCCTCTGGAGCTACCTCTTAGTCAGCAGTCTTTAGCTTGGGTGATACTTATGGGTTGTGAGCATGAACGTATTCATCTTGAAACATCTTCCGTCATTATGAGAATGCTCCCGATTAATAGTTTGTCAGAAAGTGAGCAGTGGCCTATTTGTCCTTTTGTTGATCAAGCACCTATTAATGAACTGCTTAAAGTGGAAGGCAAAGAAGTTGAACTAGGTAAAGCTGAAGATGATCAAACATACGGCTGGGATAATGAATATGGACAACTTACCGTTAATGTAAATTCTTTTAATGCCAGTAAATATCTAGTTTCTAATCAAGAGTATTTAGTGTTTGTAGAAGCAGGTGGTTATCAACAACGAGGGTATTGGACAGAAGAAGGGAAAGCCTGGTTAGCATTTTCACAAGCAATAATGCCTAAGTTTTGGTTCAAACGTGACGAAAATTTTTATCAACGAAATTTACTAAGTGAAGTCCCGTTACCATTGAATTGGCCTGTAGAAGTTAATTATTTAGAAGCCAAAGCTTTTTGCCAGTGGAAAAGTGAACGAGATAAAAGCTTTATTCGTTTGCCAACTGAAGCTGAATGGAATTGTTTGAGAGATAATATTTCAAGTGACTTAGTCAATTGGGCTGAAGCTCCAGGGAATATAAATTTAGAATATTTTGCATCTTCATGCCCAGTTGACAGATTTGAGAATAATGGTTTTTTTGATATATGTGGCAATGTTTGGCAATGGACAGAGTCTGCTATTGACGGCTTCAATGGTTTTAAAGTTCACTCTTTATATGATGACTTTTCGACGCCAACTTTTGATGGGAAACATAATCTAATTAAAGGTGGCTCATGGATATCAACAGGCAATGAAGCGATAAAATCATCTCGGTATGCTTTTAGGCGTCATTTTTTTCAACATGCTGGATTTCGTTATGTTGAAAGCGATCAACAAAAAGCTCCTGTAGTACCCGTTAATCAATTTGAAAGCGATAGTGACATTTGCCAGCAATTAGACAGTCACTACTGTAGCAACAATAATACGAACAATTTCACTGTAGGACTTGCTGAATTTGTTCGTAAAGTAACGGCCAATAATACGAATAAAAAACTGTTGAATTTAGGTTGTTCTGTAGGCCGAACTGCTTTTGAGCTATCTTCAACCTTTGAAAAAATAGACGCTATTGATTTTTCTGCTCGTTATATTCAATACGGCGTGAAACTTCAGCAAGATCAATTAGTTCGTTTTCAAAGTATTGTCGAAGGAGATATTGTTAATTTTAATGAAATTTCATTAACGCAATTTGTTAAAAATTATCAAAATAATGTGACATTTAGTCAAGGTGATGCTGTAAATCTAAAGCCTATATTTAACCACTATGATGTTATTTTACTGCAACAAACTTTAGAGCAAAGTTATGATCCAAAAATGGTGTTGAAGAACATTACCAGTCGATTGAATAAACATGGCTTACTTATTATCTCTTCTAATAATGTTTTTGATGAAAAAATTACCGATAAAAATAAGTGGTTAGGTGGGGTTAAAATTAACGGTGAAAACGTCACTGTATTTGATGGTATTTCACAAGTTTTATCTAGTAAGTTTTCATTAGTTACGACTTCATCACTTGTGCAAATATTGCGATTAAATGCTAATCAAAGTCAAAACAATCTTATTGAACTCTCCGTTTGGCAAATAAAAGATGAATAATAAGATGTTAAACAGTCAATTACCCGCTCATTTACAATATATCCAAAAACTAAATTGTTCTATAGAAGGGAATCTAAGTAATTCATGTGCGCAAAGCTGTACCTTTGGAGATTTATGTCAGTTGTCTGGAATACATCTTGATAATATTGAACTCAGTTATACTTCCGTACAAGGTAGTGTTGAGTTAAGGAGGCATATCGTTCAATTTCATCAAGAATTAAACCATCATAAAACACTTATAAATGAAAATAATGTTTTAACATTTTGTGGTGCACAGGAAGCTTTAGCTAGTGTATATCAAGCTATTTTAGAACCTAATGATGAAGTTGTTGTTGTTACACCTAATTATCCATCGCTAACACAAATGGCTGACCAACTTGGTTGTTTGATAAAAGCGGTAAACGTATCTTCGGAAAACCATTGGCAAGTTTCCATTGATGATTTTAAAAGTAGGGTAAATGATAATACCAAATTAATTGTTATCAATTCACCCCATAATCCAACTGGATCTATCATTGATTCAGCTTTAGCTGATGAAATACTAACATTGGCAAAACAGTTTGATTGTTATTTGATTGCTGATGATGTTTCACAGGCTAGTAACTATCACCACCTACCTCTTTCTCATAGTTTTCTCGATTACAATAAAGGCATTGTTATTTCTGTAATGTCTAAAAGTTTTGGTTTGTCAGGTATTCGAATTGGTTGGGCGATAACTAAAAACAAAGACTTGCTAGCTAAATTATTGGCGATAAAAAGTTTTAGCTCTATTTGTTGCTCTGCGCTAGATGAAGCAGCAGCTATCTTAGCTTTTGAGAATAAAGATGAAATAATTAACAATAATAATTTGATCATCAAATCTAACATCAAATTGTTTCAAGCATTTGTCGCTAAACACTCTGACCAGTTTAATTGGCAGCCACCAAAAGCTGGGGTTTTGGCTGTTGTTGAAGTGACAAACACTAGAGATATTAAGGGCTGGGTTGAAAATGTCACTTATAATACTGGCGTTTTGATTTTGCCAGCGACGTTATTTGGCTTATCTGGAAATTACTTTAGATTAGGCCTAGGGCAAAATAATTTTGAAGCCTTATTAACGAAACTTTCGGATTATTTAGAAAAAGTATAAAGTTCTTCAAAGGCTTATTATAGCTACTTGTCTACCCATTCTTTCGTACTTGTTGTATTTATGATTAATAAATTTATATATCAATTAATTTAGAAAAAATTACATTTAGTTACATTTAGAAATAAACCTTTTCTTATTTTCGAGCGACAATACTTCTAAGAAAAGCATAATTAATATAAATATAACAAAAGTGAACTCTTTATGTCGTTACAAAAACCGTTGGCAAAGTCTAAGCGATTCTCTCTTTCTTTC
>JAGSHH010000009.1 GCA_023954655.1 Colwelliaceae bacterium | reverse complement strand
CTATTGGCGTGCTAAATAGCTCTAACAAGCCATTCAAGCAGGACTTTTAACAGTTGGTTAGGTTCCGCTTCGCTTCACATTTTAACCAACAATTAAAAGCCTCTTAATGGGGCGTTAGGTAGCAAGATGGAATTTGGCACTTGGTCCACACTGTTTGAAGCTGGTAAGGTTTGGCTAGTCGATCTTTCTTGGGGAACCAAGGAGTGGATACTTGAAAAATCGGATGGTAAAACATACAAAATTACGGGAAATGAAAGCCATAAAAATAATGATTTAATTGCCAGAGTGTTTCACGAAGATACAGAATCTCTATACGAAATATCTTATGAGCAAGTTAATGGTTACCGTTGCCTCGATGAACATGGGTTAACAGAGATTTGGAGTTCAAATCACCCTACAAAAAATACATTTAAAGTTAAAAATCACGGCTGGCACAAAGAAAGCCCCTTAACTTTTTTTATGGGTAACTCAGATGAGTGGTCACATTTATTAATAACGGATGATGAGTGCTTAGAAGTAATTTGTCAGAGCACTCCACAAATCAAGTTAATAAAAAAGATTAGTTCGGATGGTAATGCTACCTAACAAGCTAATAAATAAGGACAAAAAACAGTTTGCTGTTTTCGTTCCTCAACATTTTAGCAAACAATTTTTTGCCCATTATTAGGGCGTTAGGTACAACGGAGATATTGGTGTTTAAGGAAACGTTAACAGAATTATTCAATGAAGTTAAAGGTTCACTTATTGATGAAGGTGAAAAGGCTTTTGCTAAACAATTAGAAGCTTGTGTAATAATATCTTGTAGCTCTTTTGCATCAGATAATTCAGCATTTAACATTGAGTTTGTTGGTTACAGTGCTGACGAAATTGAGGACTCATTTCCAACGGGTAATCAAGAATATACAGTTATGGTAACTTATTCAGTTAAAAATAAGGTTATTGGATTAAATATAATTGGTTGTGAAAATACTGAGTTACAAAAACAGTTAATGGCAAGTTGTACCTAACAAGCCATTACAGTAACGGGACTTTTAAGGGTTTGCTAAGTTTTACTTCGTTTCACATTTTAGCAAACTCATAAAAGCCCCTTAAATAGGCGTTATGTTTCTCAGTTGATATATAGAACTTATTAGGTTCCACGTAGGTTATCGACTTGTTAAAAACTTTTACCATAACTCTTTAATTAGCGATATTTTTCCGTTAGTAAAACCAAACACAACCAGCAATGGTTCCGTTTTCTGCCAAGTGCCGTCAGCTTGAATTACACCATGAGAATATTCTATGGCGGTATGGTTTTTACCAAAAATACTATTGAGAACACGCATTTCATTTTTATTGCTATTTTGATATGCACCACGTTTCAAATTACGTATAAAAGCCTTACGCCAAGACGCTTTAGTAAAGTTGGCTTCATACTCTACATGAACGTATTGGACATTATCGTGAGTTAATGACAACAATGAATCGATATCTTCAATACTTGAACCTTTTTGGCTAACTCTATCTAGAGCTGAAAAATATGCGTTAATTTGAGACAATTGACACTGTGAATCACAGTTTGAAGCCATTGCTGATTTTGCCGAAATTATAGTTGTGAGTAATATCACGATGATTAAAATGTACTTCATATTTATTATTCTCTTATATTATTATCATTAATAATAATGGAAATTTGTTTTCTGATCCTATGCAAATAACCCTTTACTGTACCTTGTGAAATTAACAAATGCTTCGAAACTTCCATTGTTGTCATTCCTTGCCAGTAATGCATGTAAACTATCGTTCGATATTGAAGTGGCAGTTGTTCTACAAATTCATTAATTGACTGGTTAACTGGTTCACTAATTATTTCATTAGGTGTTTGCCAGTCTATCATTTCCTCGTCTTCATAGGCTTGTGTTGCAAGATGACGCGCATGCTTACGTTGATAATCAATTGCTGTATTTTTTACTAACCGATACAACCAAGTGGTAAATTTACTTTTCCCTATATAGCTTTTAGATCTCTCATAGAGCTTAATATAGACTTCTTGGCAAGCATCATCAGCTTCACTTCGAAAATGCACACCAAGCGTAGCTATAACAATGCTCTTTATCGATGACTGATGACACTTAAGTAGCTGAGAGAAAGTGTGATGATCTCCTGACTTAAGAAACTCATCGACTAACTGGTTACAAGTGTCCTGTTCGACTTCCTCAGACATACTTATTTCAAGTACTTATTACTGAGAAAGTTAGTCACAAGCAGAGGAATACCAATAAATAAAGGAGCCAATGCCATAGGAATCGCGCCATGCCTGAGCTCAACCTCTGACAACATTGCTATCAATAAAAAGGTCGACCCCACAGCACTTAGTGCAATAAAAAATATACCCAATCTAAAGCTCACTTGATGCCAGATCCTCATAAAAGTTGTAGAAGTAGTAACTGATTGACTCATCATTTGTTCCATGGCTTCCATCTCAAAGTTAATATCTATAGGCTCAGCATCTGTTTCTAGACTCTTTACTCGCTCTGTATGTAGCATCTCTCTAACTTTAATCAGCTTCTGTTGCTTTAAGTGAGTGTTAATACTTCTTAGTGCAAGCCAGAAAGCGATGAGTGAAATTAGACAAATCCATACTGTGTTCATGTTAATAATCCTGTTTTTTATTTACTTTAAAATAGGTTAGACGGGCTAGTTGATAAAGCGGTTGCCTAACAAAGTGAAAATCTTTCATCCAATTACCTAATGTAATAATTGGCACATTCAATTAATTTTTATATTGAGTTAAATACTGCATATTTGAAAACGTGTTGTGCCATAAATAGTTTGATTACTTGCTATTTGTAGCACATAAGTTAGTTATAAAGCCTATTGGCTTAATCGCAATAATGCTTCTTTAGCTGACTCAAAATTTGAATCTAATAACAGTGCTTGCTTATAATTAGTTAACGCTTTTGTTTTATCTCCTATTTTTTCATAGGCTAAAGCTAAGCTATCAAAGGTATTGGGCTCTGTTGGGAATAGTTTTGTATTAACAATAAAGACACTAATAGCCTTATCAATTTGATTATTATTAATTAAAGAGAAGCCTAATTTGTTCAATGGTCTTGCCGTAAATTTTAATGATCTTGATTTAAAGTCATTATATCCCGCTTGATAAAACTCATGCTTTGCATTCTCTATGAAGTAAGCACTGCCTTTTTTATCTAACAGTGATTTTGCAAAAATTCCTAATGGTAATATCACTTTTTTATATTCTTTACCTTGATAAACTTCAGTCACTCTTTGCGTGATACGCTCTGCAACTACGCCATCTGTATTAGCTAGGGCAATCACCATGAATTTATCTTTTATTAATACCTCTACAGCTGCACTCACACCAGGGCCTCCGCCATAAGATATTATTTTGGTTTTATCGCTGCCTAAAAACTCTGCCCATGGCTTAATTGTTTCTTTATAATGATTTTTCATCATTGCTTTTGATTGATCGTTAAGTAACTGGTTACTATAAAAAAGTTTTGAATAAAATAGTGCCAAATCATAAGGAGTGGAGTACATACCGCCATCAGGTGTTAAGTTTTCTAATCTACTTGTTCGATCAATTTTTTCGCCTAATGGGGAAAAGTGATAACTTTTTGCCTTATTGTCGATGTTCTCAGTCAAATCATATACGGTATTGTCTGCTTTAATAATATTCAAAATGTTGTCAGTAATAATTGCTTGAAAGCTTTTCTGTTCAATTTTTTCTAAAATCGCCCCTAAAACAATATAACCATAGTTTGAATAGTTAAACTCTTTGCCCGGCTCAGAAATAAGCGACTTATTTCGTAATAAGGGAAGTTTGTCATTGATAGTCTTTAATGAACGGTACGTTTCGTAATATTCACGATTAAATATGTCTGCAAAACCCGAGGTATGCTTCAACAGATGACGTACGGTAATTTTATTAGCAACATTTTTTGGGAAGCCAAGTTGGAATTTTTCCAGCTTATCGTCCAATGATAATTGTCCAGATTGAACTTTCTGCATGATTAGAGCTGCAGTAAAGTGTTTGTTAATAGAACCAATTCTTGTTCTTGTAGACGATGTATTTTTAACTTTTTTTTCTATATCAGCTAAACCAAAGCTCTTATCGTAGATAACTTTATTGTCTTTAAAAATCACCACACTTCCAGAAAACCAATCGGGATCTGTATACAGCTTAATGATTTCATCCGTCTTTTTAATCAACACTTCATTTGACGCTTTGGAATATACATTTTGATTGTTTGTACTTGCGATGCTTGAAAAGCTAGCAATCAATAATAAAGTGGAGAGTAAATAAGTTAAATTTTCTCTAAGGGATATTTGTTTCATTGTTTTTCCTTTAATTTGCTTTGCCTGAGTTCCATAGAAAATGATCGCTGGCTGATAAACCTAACCTTGTTCATTCTTTTTGCTCATGGCCATTATTTGACTGAATTTAAAGAGCTTAGACGGATGATCTAAAGAAGCGGTTGCCCATGAAAGAAAAATATTTTGAATTTACTGTCAGTGATTAGTTTCTATTAAAGATATCAATGAAATATTTGATTGTGTTAGGTTCTGTTTTTAACTAGCTGGTGTAAACTATGAGTAATTAAAATTATTATAAAATATAGGTTATCCATGGAATCTGTTAGTCAAATAACACTTGTTAATCATTCAGAGCTTAATGATTGGCAGAAAGAAAAATTAGTTCAAATTAGTGAAAACAACCTTTATATATATATCCCACTCGATACGCAGTACCCACTCAAAAAAATTCAACAAGCTGCACGTAGCATTGAAAAAATGGGAGTTAAAAACGCAAAGCTAGTTGGTGAACTATGGAATGATGATTATCAATGGGCTTTTGCGCTAGGGTTTACTTGTGTTGATAAGTTAACTGCTGTGGAGTTTTTTGGTGATGAATCAAACGTAAATGCATTGAATGACAAGTTAGCGGTTTTTGCTTGGGCACGAGATATAACAAATCATACACCTTCAGAATTACCTCCTGAAAGTTTAGCAAAGGCAGCAGTTGATTATATAACGGCTCAGTCTCCGGCTTACGTTTCGGCAAAAATTATTAGCGGTGATGAATTAGAAAAGCAAGGCTGGGTAGGGATATATAATGTCGGAAAAGGCAGTGCTCATCCGCCTTGTTTGTTAGAGCTGGATTATAACCCTTCTAAAAAGACTGACACTCCTGTTTCAACGTGCCTTGTTGGTAAAGGAATTACTTTTGACAGTGGTGGCTATAGTATTAAATCAAATGCAGGCATGTTTGATATGAAATCAGATATGGGTGGAGCTGCTGTTGTTGCGGGGGCGTTAGCTTTGGCAATACGTCAGGGTTTAAATCAACGTGTAAAACTCATTTTATGCTGTGCAGAAAACATGATATCAAGCCATGCCTATAAACTAAGTGATATCTTAACTTATAAAAACGGTGTGTCTTGTGAAGTGGCTAATACAGATGCAGAAGGACGTATTGTACTTGCAGATGGTTTGTTATTAGCTGCAGAAAGTGAGCCTGAGATGATCATTGACGCTGCGACTTTAACAGGAGCTTCAGTAATGGCGACAGGCGGAGATTACACCGCATTATTCTCACTTGACCAAGATTTAGCGAATAAAGCTAAGCACACGGCAGATAATGTGAATGAGCCGTTATGGCAATTACCTTTAGAGGTTTGGCATCAAGATAAATGTCCTTCAGCATTTGCTGATACCGCTAATAGTCGAACTCAAAAAGGTGGTGGAGCCGGTGGCGCAAGTAATGCGGCTGGCTTTTTATCACGCTTTGTACCAAATGAAGGGAAAGGCTGGTTACACTTTGATTTATCTGCAGCTTACAATGGCAGTGGTGATGGTTATTGGGCAGCAGGAGCAACGGGGTTAGGTATTGCAACTATTGCAAACTTATTACTAGCTAAGTAAGAAATTAAAAATAAAGTGATTTAATTAAAAAAGCGACTATGAAGGTCGTTTTTTTTGAAAATCAAATTAATACAATAATTTTTCTCTTAGGGGTTACATTGCTTTGGATTGTTCTAATACAAAGCTTTCTAACCAATTCCGAGCACTTCCAACATCACTAAAAACATGGAAGGTGAGGTTACAAGCTTGATAAATTCGTCGTAATTGCATTTGTTGAATATCAGCAGAGCTGCTCTCCATGATCACGCTTGCGTTGGCAATCATACCTCTTTTCATTCGGTAACGAGTCACTTCTACTAATGCTTTTTCGGCTTCAGGTGTGAAAACACTATTGCCATAAAAAGTGACTAATAAGCCCCAGGCCTTATCAGAAAATTTTTCACAAGCATCATACATTTCTTGAACATAATCGGCAGCGGTTACATCGTTAAATGGTCCATGGGCATCTACAACCAAAATATTACCGTGAGGTTTAATGGTGTACTTTCCATGTTCGGCTAATTGCATGCTCATTCTCGTTAAATTTAAGGGGATATATTGATAACAAGTTTTTTAATGTTTGCCAAGTAAGCATATTTTAACAAATATGCAAATATTTAAATCCATATAAAACAATAAGTTATTTTTGTACTAATGACCAAGTATTTATTGGTGTGTAAATAACCCCACTCGCTGTTGATTCAGAACGGTATAAGCTAAAACTTTTAATATCTATGGCAATATTTACTTTTCTATTTGTTATTAGTTCATTAACCTTTCGTGCGATAGAGACATGAGGGCAATATGGTCTAGCCTCTTGAAATATCTCTTTTTCTTTAGCTTGTTTGCTCAATAATTCTGCCAAATCTAATAAATAGATAGGGAACTGATTAAAACCTAAATAAAGGACTTTAGGCTTTTTAAAAAGAGCTATTTGATTAAGGGATAGCTTAAATATTGTATTTGAAGCTGAATTACTCGGTAAGAATTTGTTATTACAAAGTTGAATGAAAAATAATTGTTGCTCAATACTCACATTACCTAAAAAAGCTAACGTAATATGTAAGTTATTTTCTGTGACGGGTTTACTGTTTTGAAGAATAGTTCCTAGTTGTTGTTTACTCCATTGAACAATAGCTTTTTTGTCTTGTTTTTGAATATCCAGAGCAAAAAATAATCGATTCATTTGTTTAATACCAAGTTGATTAAGTGCTTCCCCATTCAGCGAGAATTAAAAGGCTTAGAGGCAAGGCATTGATTGAAGAGATTGGTCATTCCCTTGTCAAAATCAATAACGCAGCATAATAAGCCTTTTAAATTGCCTTGTTATTGAACATAAACATAGCTATGAGTTGGGAAGACATTTAATCAAATTGGTAAAAGTTATTTCCAACCGAGTTTTTTCTCAAAATCATTATCTAATGTTTTAGCGAATTGTTTGGCTTCTATGGCGACTTCTTCAAGCAGTTTATCTTCTTCGGTTTCCGGTGTATATGGTTCAACTTTTACAGGAAAGCCTGTTTCATCAGTCGCGAGGAAAGTAATAAAACAGCGGTTGGTAACTATAGTATTATCTTCTTTAGGGTAACCAGCACGAACAACTACATAGATGTGCATACTTGTTTTTCCTGTATGGACAATGCGAGCTGTTACCGTGATCATTTGTCCAACTAGAATAGGGCGAATAAAACGAATACCATTGGCAGATATTGTCACGCTATAGCGTTTACTCCATTGAGCAGCACAGGCGTAGGAAGCTTGATCTATCCATTTCATTACCATTCCGCCATGGACTTTTCCGCCGAAATTTACATCAGTAGGTTCGGCTAGGAATCTAAATTCAACAATATTTGTTTTTTTCATTTTCTGTACCTTTAAAAGCCATTAAATTGATTATAGTTAAAATCAAAGGGTTAGCTATTTTGTTGATAAAGAAAGTAAAAAGGCCCCATTGTTGGAGCCTTTTATATATCTAAAAATATTAGATATTATTGTTGAGCTATTTGCCAAACAGTTACCGAACCTGAAATTTCATTGCCAATAATTAGCATTGCTTCTGATGTATCAGTTGCTGGAATAAATGTCATTCCTTCAGGCGCTAAATCGCCTGTAATTTCGGCATCTTCAGTGGTACCACGGTTAATAAAGTAATCAACGAAAAAAGCATTGAAAGGGTTGGTAATATCATAAATCATAATACCTGCCATTCTTTCTAAGCCAACAAATGCATACGTTCTGTCACCAATTTTGCCTAATGTAAGCGCTTCTGGCTCTGCACCTTTTGCATCTGAACGCGTATCGCCATTATTTTCATCTTCGTCATTGTTAAATGATTCACCGTGAATAGCCGAAGTAATTTTTCCAACTTCATCTGCCGAATCAAAAACCAAATTACCGTTTTGATCCCATATTGAAAATGAACGCGCGCCATAGGTATAAAGTTGATCATAATCGCCGTCACCATCAATATCGCCTTTTTCAATAGAAACTTTTAAACGACCAATATCAAAATCATCATTATTTACACCTGAAAAGGCTATTGGATCTAAGTTAAGGTCTTCTACACGGCTTTCGTCGGTATAAGAAAGACAACCATCGTCTTCATCATAATCTAAACCGCCTTTTGTCGTACATTCGCTTTCTGAAGCAACATCAAAGAAATATTCTCTACCATCCCATTCGTTGGCGCTAACAATAAAGTCTGCATTGTTCCAAGAAAATGTTGCGATAGTGTCTGGTTGGTACATGCCAAATAAGTTTTGATATTGACGAAAGTTTACACCGCCGTCTTTGTCTGAAGCATCAATGTTTAGTGAAGACCAGTCTTTAAAACCTAATCCCTTTACATCAACTAATGTGTCTGTTGTTAAATCAACAATTGCTAAAGCATTATTTTCTTGAATTGAAACAAAAGCGGTTTGATTATCAGCAGAAATTGCCACGTATTCTGGTTCTAAATCCATAGCCACTGTAGTGTTGATTAATTGATCATTAATCGTTCGTCCAGTTGGGTTAGGAAACATCACGCCTTGTGCCATTAATTCTGATTTTTTATCGTTCAAAGATTCAAAGCCGAGAGATATTGAAGTATCAGAAATAACACCAGAAGTTACATTTATGATGGAAATACTGCCTTCAGGATCAATCGTGTAGTCACCACTTGGTTCACCTTCATTAGCAACCACGACTTTTGCACCATCTTTAGAAAAAGCGACCATATCTGGTAAATAGCCTACTTCAACATTTTTAATAAAAGTTGGCGTTGAACCAGAAATATCATAAAAAGCGATAAAACCTTTCTCGTTAACATCATCAGCTGCCATTGCAACAGCTAATATATTCAACGTATTTGATATGCTGATACTGTTGGCATCCCCTGAAGTATGCTCAGACAAATTAATTTGCATTACTGAAGGCATGTTTGTATTTGTTATAGTACCTTCACTGTCTGCTATTAATGCTGAAGGATCTGCTTCGTTTAAGTTTAAAATATCGACGGTTGCTGCATCGCCAGAACTATTAATGGCGTAAATCCAACCTGTAGATTCTTGATATTGAACTATTTCTGCTGCACCTTCAGGTGATTCAACATTAAGTACAGAGCGTGCAATTAATGTTGTTGTTAATGTTGGTATCGCATCTTTACCATTTTCACCAACGTTACCTTGTGATCCTTGTTGCCCTTGAGCACCAGTAGAACCATCAATGCCATTTTTGCCATCGCCCCCGTTACAAGCAGTTAAAGATGCAAGTAATAAACTTGCTAATGATATTTTTTTTAAATTTTTCATTGTATTGCCATAGTGTTAGTAGAATTATTCAGCACTACTTTATGGGCACTTTATGACAAATTTTTTGCACACATATGACGTTATTGTGACTTAAAGGAATGTTGTTAGTTGGATCTACAATTTTGTTAGTATTAGAATGGGTAAATTGATGTTCTGAATGTTCTATGTATTTTTTGATATAGATATATATAGATTGAAGAAAATGTATTTTCTAGAATATACCTCACTGGCTGCTTATTGAATTTTATAATGCTTGAATCATTACCTATTGATCAAATAAAAACTGATTTTATTAAAGCGTTACACCAACATGTAACCTTGATTCTTTCTGCTGAACCAGGAGCAGGCAAGTCTACCCGTTTGCCATTATGGTTGTTGGAAAACAGCTCAAAAATTACCGGTAAAATTTATTTATTACAGCCAAGACGTGTTGCAGCAAAAAATATTGCTATTTATTTAGCCTCTCAAATAGGTGAAACGGTTGGGCAAAGTGTCGGTTATCGTTTGCGCAACGAAAGTAAAGTTTCTAAAAATACCCGTTTAGAAGTGATTACTGAAGGGATTTTGGTGCAGTTAATGCAGGAAGATCCTGAATTAGCTGATACATCTTTAATCATTTTTGATGAGTTTCACGAACGCTCACTTCAGGCGGATTTAGCATTTGGTTTAGCGCGAGATATTCAACAAAGTTTACGTGAAGACTTAACGTTATTGTTAATGTCTGCAACATTGGCAAGTGATGAATTGAATAAAGCATTACCTGATGCATTCGTTATGCAAACAACGGGTAGAAGCTTTCCAGTTACTGTTGATTATATACCCATTAAAAACATTCGAACGTGGCGAGATCAAACCGCTTCGGTAATAAAACAGACATTGCAAGCGCATCAAGGGTCAATTTTAGTTTTTCTGCCTAGCAGTGGTGACATCCGTAATCTTGCTTCTGCTTTATCTGAACTTGAAAACGAGCAGTTATTAATCTGTCCTCTTTATGGTGATCTTAGTCTTGCTGAGCAACAACAAGCAATTCAACCTAGTCATAACCGTAAGAAAATAGTATTAGCAACCAATATTGCTGAAACGAGTTTAACAATTGAAGGGATTAATATCGTTATTGATTCAGGGCTAGAAAAAGTAGCTATTTATGATGAAAGCACGTTAACGAACAAGCTTGTTCAAAGAAATATTGCAAAATCTTCTGCGATTCAAAGAATGGGGCGAGCAGGTAGGTTATCAGCAGGGCATTGTATTCGTTTATATAACGAAGAAGAATTTCAACGTAGAGCGTTACAAAGCGGATTAGCAATTCATCAAGCGGATATTTTACCTGTAGTTATTGAGGCTGCCCGCTGGCAGGTTAGTCAACTCTCTGATATTCCTTTATTAGATTTACCTAATGACGTAATAGAAAACAATGCGTGGCAAACGTTAATTAATATTAATGTGGTTGATGAAAAAAGAAAACTTACCTCACACGGTGAACAAGTCGTCAAACTACCTTGTCATGCGCGGTTTGCACATATGATTATTCAAGCAAAAGCATTAGAGCAGCAGCATCAAAATAAAGGTTTAACTTATCTAGCGTGTTTATTGGCAGCATTACTTGAAGAACGAGATATACTTCCACTTGAGCAAGCTCGTGGAAATAGTGAAATAAGTCAGAGAATCCGTTTACTTTTATCCAACAGTAAAAATTATAAACATCGCCAAATTTTAGCTCAAGCGAATAAATTAGCGGTAAAAGTAAAGTGTAAACCACTCCCTAACCTACCTTTAGATAACATTGGTGTATTGGTTTATTTAGCTTACCCCGAACGATTATTGAAAAGGCGAACCAATAACGGTGAATATCTAGCAAGTTACGGTAAAGGGGTAACCATAGACGAGCAAGATGCTTTATTAAATGAACAGTATTTAGTTGCTGCTCATTTAACGCAATTCAAACAACAACTTCAAGTAAGATTAGCGGCGGTTATTAATATTGATCAATTACTTGAATGGGGTTTGGTCAAAACCTCAACAGAAGATATTTTAAATTACAATGAAAAATCAGGTCGTATTAAAGCATCGAGACAAAAGAAAATAGGTGCAATTGTTGTTGATGAAAAGCTAGAAAAATCACTTTTTGACAATGAAAAAGTTTATTTGATATGGAAAATGCAGCTAGAGAAATTTGGCCTGACATATTTAAATCTACAAAAGGATGATCAAAATTTACTATTACGTTGGCAATGGATTAACTTGACTCAAACTGAAAGCGACCTTCCAGACGTAAGTGAGCAGTCACTTATTTCAAATGCTTCTATTTGGCTGCAGCCTTATACTTCGAATATTACTTCAAAAGCTCAATTATCAAAACTTAATGTTTCTGAAATGCTTTTATCTATGCTCGATTATCAACAGCGGCAATTGTTAAATGAGTTAGCTCCATGTTTCTATACAGGACCAACAGGGAGAAAGTGTGCTATTCGATATAGTCTTGAACAATCACCTATTGTTTCGTTACACATGCAGGAAGTATATGGCATGAAATCAAGTCCAACGGTGGGTTTTGGTAACACTCAAATCAACTTAACGGTTGAATTATTATCACCTGCAAAAAGGCCAATTCAAGTGACTTCAGACCTTGCTGGATTCTGGCAAGGAAGTTACAAAGACGTACAAAAAGATATGAAGTCACAATACCCTAAACATTATTGGCCAGACGACCCTGCAAATGCACAAGCTACAAACAAAACTAAAAGGCATATCAAAGCAAAGTAACGTGGTTTACAATAGATTTCTTTGCTTGTTTGATCTATTAAATTTATGACATTACTTATCACCTATTTATCGATTGCCATCGGTGTTTCATTCTTATGTTCAATCTTAGAGGCGGTATTACTATCCGTTACACCAAGTTTCATCGAAAAAATTCAAAAACAAAAGCCATTGGGTGGCAAAGTACTCAAAACCGTTAAAGGTAATATTGATAAGTCTATTTCTAGTATTTTGATTCTAAATACCTTCGCCCATACTATGGGGGCTGCAGGAGTTGGTGCCCAAGCGATACGTGTATTTGGTGAAGAAAAAGAAACACTTATTGCTTTTTTATTAACATTGGCGATTTTATATGTTTCTGACATTATACCAAAAACTATCGGCGCTAAATTTTGGCGAAAACTAGCCATCCCTTCTGCGTATACGATTAGTTTTTTAGTGAAAGTTGTTTACCCACTAGTTTGGTTTTCAAGCTTAATTACACGCTTATTTAATAATGGCAAAACTGATGTGGTTAGCCGCGATGAAATAAAAGCATTTGCAGCTTTAGGGCATAAAGACGGCTCGCTTTACCATCAAGAAAATCAATTGGTAGAAAACATTCTAACCCTTAGAGAAATGAAGGTAGAAAACATTCTTACACCTCGGAGTGTTGTTCATGCATTAGAAAAAGGGACATCGATTAGTGATGCATTAGAGGCAGAAAAAACAGCGAATTTTACCCGTATCCCCGTATTTGATAAAACCGTAGATAATATTGTCGGCGTTGTTCTTAAAGCACAGTTATTTCAATTAAAGCTACAAGGAAATGGCGAGCAAACTTTGCAAACTATAATGTTGCCAATCCATCGTGTATCTGAAAATTTACCTGTATTGCTACTTTTAGATTTATTTATTAAGCGACACGAACATATCTTTTTGGTGGAAGATCAATTTGGTCAAACTGCAGGAATAGTGACTTTAGAAGATGCTATTGAAACATTATTAGGTCGTGAAATAGTTGATGAGAGTGATCAAGTTGAAGATATGCAAAAATTAGCAAAATCACAATTTAGAGAACGTCTTAAGTCCAGTAATGTAAAAGTGTCTGATGAGACATCGCCAGATAAAGACTAAAGAGGTATTTGTGGTAGATAATAAAGAAACGCCAGTCGAAGATAATAAAAGCCCATCTAAAGTTAAGAGGTTCTTACTCTTCTTTGTGAAGTTATCTTTTATTGGTTTTATTTTATTAGCTTTTTATACACTTTACCTTGATGCCAAAGTAGTAGAAAAATTTGAAGGACAACGCTGGCAAGTGCCCGTGCAAGTTTATGGAAAAGTTGAACAATATCAAGTTGGTAGTGATATTAACCTCGAACATATAAGTAATAGTCTAAAATTAATGGGGTATCAACGTGTAACTAAAGTTGCTATCCCTGGCCAATTCGCTCTATCTAAAAAAAGAATTATTATTTATCGCCGCGCATTTGACTTTGGGGCTGGACTCGAAGAGTCAGAAATTATTTCTATTGATATCAAAAAGCTTTCTTCAGGGGATAAAGTTACTCGACTTTATATTGATAACCAAAGAGCTGATTTTGTTGAACTTGAACCCTATGCGATGGGAAGAATAGTTCCTGAAAGCAAAGAAGACCGCGTTTTAGTGCCTCTACAATCTGTCCCTGAAAAGTTACTTGATACCTTATTATTGGTTGAAGATAGAGATTTTTATTTTCACTCAGGTATTTCTCCTCTCGGCATAATACGTGCGCTTTATAAAAATATTCGTGCAGGAAGAACGGTTCAAGGTGGCAGCACTTTAACGCAGCAACTTGTAAAAAATATGTATTTAACACGAGACAAAACCCTTTGGCGTAAAGTCAATGAGGCGATAATGTCGTTATTGTTAGAATATAGATACAGTAAGGATCAATTACTCGAAGCCTATATTAATGAAGTTTATTTGGGACAACATTTTGCAAATGGTATCTATGGTTTTGGTTTAGCGGCAGAGTTTTATTTTGGTGAGAATATTGCTCAACTTAGCGATGCACAAATGGCCACACTCATTGGTGTGATTAAGGGACCTAGTTATTACGATCCTTGGCGCTATACAGAACGTACTAAACAAAGACGAAATTTAGTACTTAAATTAATGTTTAAGGAAGAATATTTAACTAAATCGGAGTATTTATATGCTGTTGAATCTCCATTAGATATTAGGAAGTCACGTCGATTAGGTCAATCGAGAGAAAAGTTTCCTAGTTATATGCAACTGGTTAAAAAAGAATTATCTTCTCTTCTCCATCCAGAAGTTCAAGAGTCAGGAATTCGAGTCTTTACGAGCTTTTCAATATCACATCAAAAAGCGCTTGAACAAACGGTGATGCAGCAACTTGAAAAATTAGCTAAAAAGAATGAACACTCTCTTCAGGCGGCAATGATTGTCACTGAGATTGCTACGGGTGAAATAAAGGCATTGGTTGGAGATAAAAAAAGTGGCTTTGCTGGATTTAACCGTGCGTTAAAAGCCAAAAGACCAATTGGCTCATTAATTAAACCTGCTATTTACCTTGCTGCGCTAGAACGTTTTCAACAATATCAACTAGGAACTTTATTAGAAGATAAAGCGATTAGTTTTGATTTAAATGATGGCGAAATTTGGCGCCCTAAAAATTATGATGGGGAATATCGAGGTCAAGTATCTTTATACACAAGCTTAGTAAGATCGTTAAATATCCCGACGATAAATATAGGAATGGAGCTAGGCTTAGATAATATTGCAGAGCTAATTCACCTTTTAGGTTATAACGGGGACATTACTCTTCGTCCTTCATTATTGTTGGGCTCAATAAATATGTCGCCATACCAAGTTAATCAGTTTTATTTACCTATAGCCAACCAAGGTTATTCTGTTGAAAGCCATACTGTTGAGTCTATTATTTCTGCGCAGGGTGAAACATTACATCAACATCTAGTTGAAGAACTTCCACTTTTTTCTGAACAAGCGAGTTACTTAACTGATTATGCACTCACTCAAGTTGCAAAGCAGGGTACTGCAAAGTCGTTGGTGTGGCGTTTAAAAGACAAAATAGTCGCAGGAAAAACAGGAACAACTAATGATCAACGTGATAGTTGGTTTGTTGGCTATGATGCTAAACATATGGTAACAACATGGTTAGGTCGAGACGATAATAAAGCGACTGACTTTACCGGAAGTAGTGGAGCCTTAACTTTATTTGCCAATTTTATGGGGCGCATTGGTACGATAAGTAAAAGTAACTCGACTCCAAATGGTATTGAACTTGTCAGCTTTGAAAATAAGACAGGTTCTGCGTTAGGCATAGACTGTCCTAATTCCAGCATTTATCCTGCAATTAAAGAAGGATTAACACTCAGTTTTTCATGCAGTGAAAAATCTAAAAAGTTAAATAAAAAGCGTTCTTGGTTTGAAAAACTTTTTGGTGATTAGTTTTTATACTTTTTAAGTGAAACTTATAAATATTTTTCTAATTTAATTCAATAAAACCCCGAGGGTTAATCGTAATCAATTAAATCGAGGCTAGATCTTCTGCTATTGTGAAATAATTTGAAATATTTCCTCTTTTGAACACTATAACCCCCTTATTTACCTTGTAAAAAAAGGGGGTTTTCTTTATGATCATAAAAATTTTTTTATCGTTAGCTTTATTTGAACAAAAAATAAGCAGTGAGTATTTTTCGCTGGTTTTATAATCTAAAAATCAATCTTGTTTAAATAGAATAATAATTGGAGATGTTGGATGAGTAATACGCCCGTGAATAACGGCCGTCGACGCTTTTTAACTGCAGCTACTTCGGTAGTGGGTGGTGTTGGTGTCGTTGGTGTCGCTGTACCTTTCATTGGATCCTGGAACCCAAGTGCTCGTGCTAAAGCCGCAGGTGCTCCAGTTGAAGTCAATATTAGTAAGTTAGAAGAAGGTCAATTAATACGTGCCGAATGGCGTAGTAAACCTGTTTATATTGTTCGTCGAACAGATGAAACGGTTAAAAACTTAGCTAGCCTTGATAGTCAGCTAAGGGACCCTAAGTCAGAAGAGCCTCAGCAACCTGAATATGCAACTAATGCATATCGTTCAATTAAGCCTGAAATTATGGTTGCTCTAGGAGTTTGTACTCATTTAGGTTGTGCCCCTACGTATCACAAAGGTGACTTTGAACAACATGTAGAAGGGCAAAAAGATGGTTTTTACTGCCCATGTCACGGTTCTAAGTTTGATATGGCCGGTCGTGTTTTTCAAGGTGTTCCGGCTCCAACTAATCTAGTTGTTCCAGAGCATTCATTTCCTACTGATGGCACATTGCTGATTGGTATAAGTCCGGGAGAAGCATAATGGAAAACTTTATGGCTTGGATTGAAAAGCGCTTACCATTTATGGATGCTATGAATAAGCATGCTGTACAGTACCCAGCACCAAAGAATTTTAATTTTTGGTATGTTTTTGGTATTTTAGCGTCAGTTGTATTAGTTAACCAAATCGTTACCGGTATTTGGTTAACCATGAATTATGAGCCTTCTGGTGAAGGTGCGTTTGCTTCAATCGAATATATCATGCGTGATGTCGATTATGGTTGGTTACTTCGTTATATGCATTCTACTGGTGCATCGGCATTTTTCATTGTTGTATATTTGCATATGTTCCGCGGCATGATGTACGGCTCTTACCAAAAACCACGTGAATTATTGTGGATATTTGGTATGTTTATCTTCCTCGTACTGATGGCTGAAGCCTTCATGGGGTATTTATTGCCTTGGGGTAATATGAGTTACTGGGGAGCACAGGTAATTATCTCGCTCTTTGGAGCTATTCCTTTTATAGGTGAAGAGTTAACTATTTGGATCAAAGGTGACTATGTTATCTCTGGAGCCACATTAAACCGTTTCTTCGCTTTACATGTAATTGCTTTACCTTTGGTACTAGTTATTCTTGTTTTCTTACATATTTTAGCACTTCATGAAGTGGGTTCAAATAACCCAGAAGGGACTGATATTAAGAAGAAAAAAGGCAGCGTTAAACCTGAAGAATTAAGTAAATTCAAATTCCATAAACAATACACTGATAAATACGATATTGTTGATGCGATACCGTTCCATCCTTATTACACGGTAAAAGATTTAGTAGCTGTTGTAATTTTCTTAATTTTATTCTGTTGGGTAATGTTTTTTGCTCCTGAAGGTGGTGGCTACTTTATTGAGGCGCCAAACTTTGAGCCTGCTAATAATCTAAAAACGCCAGAGCATATAGTGCCAGTATGGTATTTTGGACCATTTTTCACGATATTACGTGTTGTACCTGATAAGTTGCTTGGTATGATCACTATGTTTGCTGCGATAGGGGTATTGTTTGCATTACCTTGGTTTGATCGAGCGACGGTTAAATCTATTCGTTATCGTAGTAAAATTCACTTTTTTAACCTTACACAATTTGCTATTTGTTTTATTGTTTTAGGTATTTTAGGTACGATGCCGGGAACCGATTTACTTAATTGGATTGGTCGACTTGCAACATTTGGTTATTTCGGTTTCTTTATTGCTATGTGGTTTTATAGTAAGAATGAAAAAACTAAACCAGTACCAGAGAGGGTTTCAGGATAATGAAAAAGTTACTTATAACAATTTTAGCTTTAGTTCCTTTGATGACTTTAGCTGCTGGACCAAGTGCAAACTTAGATAAAGCCAATAATGATTTATCTGATAAAGAATCACTTAAGCGTGGTTTTGAGTCTTACATAAATTACTGTTTAGGTTGTCATCAATTGCAATATCAACGTTATAACCGTACTTTTGCTGATTTAGGTATCGACGAAAAAGAAGGGATAGCGAATTGGATGCCTACGGGTGAAAAAGCAGGTGATCACATTACTAATACTATGCCTGCAAAAGATGCGGCAAAATGGTTTGGTTCTGCTCCACCTGATTTAACTTTAGAAGCTCGCTTTAGAAGTCCTGATTATATTTACACTTATTTACGTACTTTTTACGTAGATAGTGGACGCCCATTCGGTGTTAATAATCAGGTCTTTAAAGATGTTGGTATGCCACATGTATTGCAAGACCTTCAAGGTATAAGAACCATGGATGAACATGGCGTATTATCACCAGCTACTGGTGGTACTATGACAGAAGAGGAATATGACACATTTGTACGTGATCTTGTTAACTTCCTTGAATATACCGCTGAACCAAATAAGCTTGAACGTGAAGCTTTAGGTTACTGGGTTATTGGTTTCTTATTTATCTTACTTATTCTTTCTTATTTATTGAAAAAAGAATATTGGAGAGATGTGCACTAGTATTACATCTAGTGTCGTATAATTTTTTTGGGGGCATTTGCCCCCATTGTTAGTTTTTAATAGTAGAATTTTGGAGGCAAAATGGCCGTAGCTGCAAACAAACGCTCAGTGATGAATTTATATTCACATGCAGATGATATGTATAGCCACCAAACACGCATAGTGTTGGCGGAGAAAGGCGTTGGTGTAGACATTCACTTGGTTGATATGGCGAATTTGCCAGAGGATTTATTAGATTTAAATCCTTATGGAACAGTACCAACATTAATTGATCGTGAATTAGCTTTATATGAAGCGTCAATAATTATTGAGTATTTAGATGAGCGTTTTCCTCATCCACCATTGATGCCTGTTTATCCTGTTTCTCGTGGTCGTAGTCGTTTAATGATGCACCGTGTAGAGCAAGACTGGTATAGTTTAGCTAAGATCATTTTAAATGGTCCTGCTGAAAAGGCTGATAAAGCTCGTCAAGAATTAAAAGAGAGCTTATTAAGTGTTGCGCCAATTTTAAATGAAGCGCCTTACTTTATGAGTGAAGAGTTTAGTTTAGTTGATTGTTATTTAGCTCCGCTATTATGGCGTTTACCTGTATTCGGTATTGAGCTAGAAGGACAAGGTTCGAAAGAACTTAAAACTTATATGCTTAGATTATTTGAACGTGAATCTTTTCAAGCATCATTAACCGAAGCTGAGCGTGAATTACGCTTTGGTAATCCGGTTTAAATTTGATGTCTGAGTCAATGATATCTACAAAGCCCTATATCGTTAGGGCTTTTTATGATTGGATTTCTGATAATCAATTAACCCCTTATATTACCGTAGATGTAAATGTATACGGGGTATTAGTGCCTATGGCCTATGTTAATGACGGTCAAATTACTTTGAATATATCGTCATCTGCAATAGGCGCTATCTCTATGGCAGGTGAGCAAATTGACTTTAGTGCTAGATTTGGCGGAAAACTTGAAACCTTGGTGATCCCCTATGGCGCTATTTCTGCAATTTATGCGAAAGAAAATGGTGCAGGCACATCATTAGCTATTGAACATCCAGAAGTTGAAGATATTCCTGAAGAAGGGAGTCCAACTGTTTTATCAACGATAAAGTCTGATGATAAAGCAATGACGAAGCCTAAGAGTCAGTCAAAAGGTCGAGCTAGCTTAAAAGTAATAAAGTAATGAATTAATTCACCAAGGTGTACTTGGTGAATTTTTGATTGTTTTTTGTGAAATTAATACTTTTAATTAATCAAGATATTCAAACATTTTGAATACTCTATTGACACCGCTAACATTTCTAGCCACTTCAACAGCAGCATTTGCTTCACTGCTTTTTACTAAGCCCATTAAAAATACTTCGCCATTTTCAGTAACAACTTTGATATTTGTAGCATCTAAATTATCACTACTAAATAATGCTGTTTTAACTTTCGACGTTAACCATATATCATTACTTTTAGTGGTTATTGAGACAGTATTTCCAATACGAATTTGATCATAAATATGCTCAATGCCATCGACTTGATTAATGGTTTTTATCGCTAAATCTTTTAAATAGCTATTTGGTGATTGACCAACGACAAGTACCTTTCCATTCAAACTTACTACTTGTAAATTTGTATTGTCAGAAAGCCCTTCTATTTTGGCTAAATTATTGTGGGCGACTAATTCTATTTTTTGATCGTCTACTTGATTACCAATACTTCTATTGTCATTTACAACAGAAGCTCCGCCTACTACACCAACTACAGCAGCGGCAACGCAACCTTGCAATATTGCTGCGGTAGTTGCGATAAATATAAACTGTTTCAATTTCATAAATATTATTCTTCTTGTGGGAAAAGAGTCGTGTCAATAATGTCACATAAACAATGGATTACAACTAAATGCACTTCTTGAATTCGGGCAGTTCGAGATGATGGTACTCGTATTTCTACGTCTCCCTCACCTAGCAAGCCGGCTATATCACCACCATCTTTGCCAGTAAGTGCTATGATTGGCATGTCTCGCGCTACTGCTGCTTCAATGGCTTTAATAACATTACGTGAATTACCGCTTGTAGATATAGCTAAAAGCACATCTCCATTATTTCCTAAAGCACGCACTTGTTTAGAAAATACTTCATCAAAGTGATAGTCGTTTCCAATAGAGGTGATCGTTGAACTGTCAGTGGTTAAAGCAATGGCTGGTAGAGGTGGGCGTTCAGTTTCATAGCGATTTAATAATTCAGCAGAAAAATGTTGTGCATCACCAGCAGAGCCACCATTACCACAGGCGAGAATTTTATGCCCGGCTAGTAAGCTTTGCACCATAACCATTCCTGCTTGTTCTATTGGGCTAGCAAGAGCTTCACTTGCGGCAATTTTTGTTTGAATACTTTCGGTGAAATTGCTTTTAATTCGTTCTAACATAAATGAACTTTGCTCCGTAAATTAGCTTGTAATTTAACTGTATTATAGCCATTAGCTAAAAGCATTTTTTAGCCAGTGTATTTTTGGTTGATTTTTGTCGCCTTCAATCGCGACGACGTCAAACCGACATGCGGTATTATATTCATTTAATCTTTGTTGTTGCAGAAAAAATGTTGCTGTTTTTATAATTTTTTTTTGTTTATTAGATGTAACGGCCGATATCGCTCCACCAAACTGATTGTTTTTTCGGTATTTCACTTCGATAAAAACAAAAGATTCACCATCTTTCATAATTAAATCAATTTCGCCTAAGCGACAGTGAAAATTTTTGCTTATTAAAACTAAGCCATTTTTTACTAAATAACGTTCAGCATATAATTCCCAACTATTACCAATTTCTTTGGTCGTTGTTCTATTTGGGTTATTTTTGTTGTTCCATAACAATTTCTTGTACCTTATCCTTTTGGTAATTACCCCATAATAAACTTCTGGTTAATACAGTGTTATCTTTTAGTTTTAAAATACCGGTTTGACCATAATGTCTGATGTATGGATATTGTTTAAACATTTGAAACTTTTCTATTAATGATAGGCTATCGTAGCCCATGGCAAAAATACGTTGAAGACTGTCACTTCTATTAGGCCAGATAGTTTCGTTGAGCTTCTTGAGTGATTGATTTTGTTGTTTACTAGATAAAAGCCAAGGCATTTCGGTAAACTGCAAGCCAGTAAGATCACGACTATCACTTTTGTCAGCATTATCACTATGGCTACGCGAACTTGCAAAAATAGGGATTTTACGAGCAAAAGGGCTGATATTTACATCAATATAAGGTTTTAATAAGCGAGTTTCATTAGGAGAGCCTACTACATAGATCATATCGAGATCTCGTCTATTTCGTGCTTCAGTTTTTATTTTTTGTCTGATGCGTTTATCAATATTATTAATTCTAGATTGGCTTGAAGAAACATCGAGACTATCTTTTAGCTCGCTTTGCATTTTAGCACCGCCATTTACATATATCGTTTCAGGTATATTTCCGGTGATTTTATGCCATTGATTGGAAAACGTTTCAGCTATGCGTTTACTAACTCCATCTTTTTGACTAAAGATTATAGGGTGTTTATAGCTTTTTCTGCTCAATGTAGTTGCTGCTTGAATAGCTTCATCAGCTGGGTTCATTGATAAAACGATATGTTGCTCTTGTAAAGTTTCTTTAATAGGTGTGTTAAACAATAAAGTAGGTTGCATTAGTTCTTGTTGAGCTAAATATTCGTCGACCTTTGATTTTAATAAAGGCCCAATAACATAATTAATCTGTAATTGGGAAAATTGTTCATTGAGAGTGGCCATATCAACATTGTTAGAGTCGATAAAATGTAACTTTTTGCTTTCATCGTTATTGTAAGCAGATAAAATTCCTTGTTGGGCGGATTCACCTGCGGCTTTTTGACTACCGGTTAATGGTAGAATTACGGCTATATTTTGTTGGACATTAGCTAGGTTTAATTTATCACTAAGTAATTCAGGAATTAGATAATTACCAGGGTGTTGAGGGAACTGTCTTTGCCATTGTGTTAAATAACGTCTAAAGCTTGTGACATCATAACCAAATCGATGAGCAAAATTTAAGAGTTGTTGCCAACCTAAAAAATTAGGTGGATTCATGCTAGCAAGCTGATCAATTTCCCATTGAGATAAGTTGTTCAGTTCGAGCCATTGAGTTTTTGTTTCATCAATCGAGGAGGTGTTTTTTAACGAAAATACACGTAAATTTGCATTTGCTGCGGCTAAATTTAATCCTCGGTTAGATTGCACTAAGGCAATAAGTTGGTAATATTTTAATTGATGAATTTTGGATAAAGACTCTATACCTTCAATTGCTTGCAAGGCAGTTAACGCTAACTCAATATTTTCAGACAAGAATAAACTTTCAGCTTTGATTAACAATAAGTGTTTTTTCTGAAGGTCATTGAGTACTAGAGGCAGTGTTTGTTCAGCTAACCATAATGACTTTGCAAGTTGGTGCTCTTCTATGAGCTTTTGGCTTGCTGATATTAATAATGCTATTGATTCATTTGAAGAAGCATTTTTTGCTTGAGATAAATACTGTTGAGCGGTGATAGTATTATCGGTATTTACTTCAATAATATTTTGTGTCGTTTTTTCTTTTCTGACGGCGACTTTATTGGTTGAGCAACTGAACAACACAACGGATATTATTAACGAGAACATCAGTGAAGTTGAATGTTGTGTCATTTTATTTTTGTTCACAAAGAAAGCCCGTAATTAATATAGTTACTGTATAATAAACGCCATCATCGATTGGCTCAACACAAGTATAGAAAAATGACAGATAAAGCAGAAACTTTAGGTACCTTATATATCGTAGCTACACCAATTGGTAACTTAGCAGATATTAGCCAGCGAGCTCTAGATGTATTATCCAAAGTAGATGTGATTGCTTGTGAAGATACTCGTCATACTAAAAAGTTACTCTCTGCTTTTTCAATTTCAAATAAAACATTGTCTTTACACGATCATAATGAAAGGCAAAAGCAAGAGTATGTAGCCAGTTTATTACAAGAAGGAAAAAACATTGCTTTGGTTTCGGATGCTGGCACACCACTGATCAGTGATCCAGGTTTCCATCTAGTACGATATTGTCGAGAACTTGGCTTACAAGTTTCTCCCATTCCAGGAGCATGCGCTGCAATATCTGCTTTATCTGTTGCAGGATTACCGACAGATCGTTTTTCTTTTGAAGGATTTTTACCTTCAAAATCAGGGGCGAGAAAAGGGGTCTTATCGTCTATTGCTCATGAAACAAGAACAATGGTTTTTTATGATGCTCCTAGGCGTGCAATTGATACAGTGACTGATATCGTAGAAGTGTTAGGTGGTGAAAGAGATATTGTTATAGCACGTGAATTAACAAAAACCTTTGAAACAATATACTCAGATAATGCTCAAAATATGCTTGATTGGTTATCGAAAGATCCAAATCAATTAAAAGGTGAAATGGTGTTAATGATTAGTGGAGCGCCGAAAAAAGACAGTGTTATTACGGCAGAAGTTGAATCAACATTAAAACTACTTTTAAAAGAACTTCCTCCTAAAAAAGCCTGTGGTATAGCTGCTGAAATATACCAAGTGAATAAAAAAGAACTTTATGATTTATCGCTGTCATATAAATAATGTCAGAAATTGGAAATACACACCTTGTTGTGCAAAGCTTAATGTAAGTATTAACTATCGTTGAAGTGTTAACTGTTTTTTTAAGGATGAAAATAAAGGGTAACCAATGTCGAGAAAAATATGTCTTTTGTTGCTCATTATCAGTTTAACTGTATCGTCTCAAGAAAAACAAAGTTTGAAAATCGTTGCCCCTAATGAAGCTCAACATTTTAAACCTCTTATTACGTTAATTAATTCTGCATATAAAAATTTGAATGTTGATGTATCGTTTGCCTTTTTTCCTGCCAAAAGAGCATTTATAGAAGCTCAGAAAAATACATGGGTTGATGCTGAACTCGTTAGAATTGCAATGGCTAGTCAATTATTACCTCAATATGTAAGAATTCCTGTTGAAATTCTAAATGTAGAATTGATTCTATATTCAAAAGTTAATATTAGGCAGTTAAGTAATTGGCAATCCTTGACTGATTATCGAATAGCAACAATGAGAGGGTTAATTTATGTTACAGAGCAGTTGGAAAAAAATAATATTGATGATGTGACGCTCGTTACATCAGCAGAACAAGCGTTTAAATTACTCCATGCTGGGCGTGTTGATTTGGTTTTAATGCCAAACTTAATAACAGAAAATATTTTACAGCGCCATCAAGAATATCAATTTGAAGAAGTCGTGATTGATAAAGTACCTGTTTATCACTATTTACATAAGCGACATAAAGCACTCGTTGAACCTTTAACGCAAGAACTCATTCGTCTGATAAAAGAAACAAAACCCTAAATATAATTATTTATTAGCTGTGAGGGAACTCTTAGGGTAGAATGCGCGGCGAGTTGACCAGACAATCGCTGCTTTATCGTTGTATTTTGAATTTCGGTTCTTAATAGACAGGTGAGGGGGAGGAAAGTCCGGGCTCCAATGAGCAGGGTGCCAGGTAACGCCTGGGCGGCGCAAGCCGACGACAAGTGCAGCAGAGAGAAGACCGCCGATGACTTCTTCGGAAGAACAGGTAAGGCTGAAAGGGTGCGGTAAGAGCGCACCGGATTACTGGTAACAGTAATTGCAGGGTAAACTCCACCCGGAGCAAGACCAAATAGGGTTTCAACGCGTGGCTCGCGCGGAAACCGGGTAGGTTGCTTGAGCCTTAGAGCGATTTAAGGCCTAGACGAATGATTGTCACTCTTTTTCGAAAGAACTACAAAACCCGGCTTATACGGTCAACTCACTAATTTTAAAAGCCCTCGCAGAAATGCGGGGGTTTTGACTTTACAGTATTAATTTTCATAAATGTCATATTATCCAATATAATACTGAATTAATTTATTCATACTTGCTACAGACATCATTCATGACAGTTCAAAAACGTTGCTTTACTCCTTATAAAGAGTCAATTGAAGGTTATGATTTACCTGAGCGATTCACGTTTCCTTTTTATTATCAACCTCACCCATTATGCATATTAGCAACAAAAGAGTTACAACACTTTTTAACCAACCAAGATCAGTTACAACATAGCTTTGGACTTTCTTTAGAGGAGAATATAAAAACTGAATCTACTACAGGAAAAATGTTTGGTGTTTTGGTAGTTAAAAGTGAGCAAGGTGAGGTAGGTTATTTATCTGCATTTTCTGGAAAGTTGGAAGATGCAAACTTTTTAACAAATTTCGTCCCGCCAGTATTTGATATGTTGAAAAAAGATAGTTTATTTCTAGAAAAACAAGTGGTGATTAATAATATTAATCGAGAAATAGATAACCTTGAACAAAACCCTAAAATAAATGAATTAACGCGTCAGTTAGAACAAATGAATGCTCAATTTGAGTGTGAATTGCAAACTCATCGAGAGAGGATAGTCGATAACCGAAAAATAAGAAAAGAAAAACGTTTCATTGCTGAACAGCAATTTAATGAAAATACTCTTGGTGCTGATGAGTTTAAACTACATAGCATTCAGATGAGTCGAGAAAGTGTTGAAGATAAAAATAAATTGTTAGAAATAAAAACATTTTGGCAGTCCCGAATTGACGATATAGAAGAGGCGCTTAATTTATTACTTGATGAAATAAATGCGTTAAAAAAACAACGAAAAAAATTATCAAATAACTTACAAAAAAAACTCTTTCAGCAATATAAATTTCTTAATCAAAGTGGTGAAGAAAAAAGCTTACTTGAACTTTTTAAAGATACTATTTTACAAAAACCACCAGCTGGTGCAGGTGACTGTGCTGCACCTAAACTAATACAGTATGCTTTTGAAAATAACTATACGCCAATTGCTATGGCTGAATTTTGGTGGGGGAAAGCACCAAAGTCAGAAATTCGGCAACATAAAAACTTTTATCCAGCTTGTCAGGGGAAATGCCAGCCAATCTTAGCTCATATGCTTGATGGTATTGATATAGATGAAAACCCTCTATTAGAGAATCCTGCTGAAGGAAGGGTATTACCTATTGTTTTTCAAGATAATGACATTGTTGTTGTTAATAAACCGGCTAATTTTTTATCAGTACCAGGTAAATCTATTGAAGATTCAGTATCTACCCGAATTAAATCAATGTTTCCTCATGCTAGCGGTCCGATAATTGTTCACCGCTTAGACATGGCTACTTCAGGCTTATTAATTGTTGCATTGAACTCAAGAGCCCATAAGAAACTACAACAACAATTTATTAATCGAACGATTGAAAAAAGGTATGTAGCCATTATTGAAGGGGAATTATCGACAGATACAGGCATTATTGAATTACCTTTAACCGTCGATTTAAATGATAGACCCAGACAGTTAGTTTGTTACAAGCAAGGTAAAAAAGCGTTCACGACTTATAAAAAATTTGACCCTCAACCTGTTATTAATTCAAAAAAGAAATTAACTAAAGTATATCTTTACCCTAAGACGGGTCGTACTCATCAATTACGTGTTCATTGTGCACATATTGATGGGCTTAATATGCCTATTTTGGGTGATGACTTGTATGGTAATAAAAATACACGATTGCATCTGCATGCAGAATATATAGCATTTCAACATCCTGTCACACAAACTTCCCTGCAATTTCAAATTGACGCAGATTTTTAAAAACTAACTGAGTATAAATGCTTTGGTGTATCACTATTGCGACCCAATATATTGTTTAGTGTGTCGAAATTGATACATATATTTCTTGGTGTTTAAAGTCTATATAGTTAAGTTATTAATTATCAATCGCTTATGTTGATTTTGAATGTGGCGTAGAACTTGTATTTACTTAATCATTGAACAATTTATTTGAAGATGATTATGGATGTGCAAAGGGCGATAACGCCAAAACCTCTTTGGAAGAAATATTGGTATGTTTTTCCTCTTTTCTTATTATTAATCGCTATTTATTTTTTTAAAAATTCTTTAGGTAACGCTTCGTATTTTCTTGATCGAAATGCAGTAGTAACAGCTAAAGTTATGCAAGGAAATTTTAAAGTAAATGTGCGAGCTTCTGGTTTATTAAAACCATTGAACATTCGTTGGGCCTCATCTCAAGTAGCAGGGAGAGTTGAGCAAGTTTTTGTTAAAGCAGGAGCAAAAGTTAATGCGGGTGATGTTCTTGTCACATTATCAAATCCTGAACTACATCGTGAATTAGAAACGGCACGTTGGGAGCTAGAAGCAAATAAAGCTGAGAGTCATGCCGCTTTTGTTGCGCTTGAGTCTCAAATGGTCGATTTGAAAAACTCAGTGCTTTCTGCTGAATATAGCTATCAATCAGCAAAGTTAAAGCTTGATGCAGAAACTCTATTGATGAAACAAGGCAATGCGACAGTTTCAGCGCTTGATTATCAAAAAAGCCAATTAGCAGTTAAGCAACAAATGCAATTCTGGCAGGCTCAGCAGCAAAAGACAGAAAAAATGAAAGTGAATATGGCCGCAACAAAAACCGCTCAAAATGCGCGAATAGGGTTGGTTGAAAATAATTATCAACGAGTTTTAGAGCAAGTTTCATCACTGCAAGTTAAAGCTTTTACAGATGGTGTTGTTCAGGAAGTATCACTTGAATTAGGTGAACGGACTCAAGTAGGGGACAGTGTTGCGCTTATTGCCGATCAGAATACTTTGTTTGCTGAGTTACAAGTTCAAGAAGTAAGAGCAAGAGAAATTGCTCTTGGTCAATTTGTCACTATTGATACCCGTCGAAGTGAAATCACCGGCAAAATTATACGTATTGATCCGGCAGTAAAAAGCGGCATGGTATTAATTGATGTTGAGCTTACAGGTGTTTTACCTAGTGAAGCCCGCCCTGATTTAACCGTTGATGGATTAATAGAAATTAGTAATATCTCCGACGCTTTGTATGTAAAACGCCCTGTTTATGCACCAAGTCATACTCAAGTGAACCTTTATAAATTAAGTAATGATAAAGGTTTTGCTAGTAAGCAATCGGTAAATCTAGGTCAAAGTTCAGTGAATAAGATTCAAATATTGTCGGGGTTGGCGTTGGGAGATGAAATCATTATTTCTGATTCAACTGAATGGCAAGAGCATCAACAAATTATGATTAATTAAATGCCCGAATTGGCATTTTAAATAAACGATATAAAACAGAAAAGCTACATTTAATGGATAAAAATTATGACAGCACTTATTACGTTAACAAACATTAGTAAAACATTTTTAACTGAAGAAATTGAAACGCGCGCGCTTAATGATATAAACCTTGTGATAAATAAAGGGGAATATATTGCGTTAAGTGGTCAATCAGGTTGTGGAAAATCAACATTATTGTCTTTATTAGGTTTATTAGATGCTCCAAGTAATGGCTATTACCATTTAGCCGATAGTGATGTGTCTTCACTTACTCGTGATCAAAGAGCTAACATTCGGTGTGAAAAAATTGGTTTTGTCTTTCAATCATTTAATTTGATTTCAGATTTAACCGTATTTGAAAATGTTATGTTACCGCTGACATACCAGTCTAAAAAATCTAAAACACAGATCGAAAGTAAAGTGAATGAAGTATTGGCTAAAGTAGAAATGAGTCATCGAAAAAACCATTTTCCGTCTCAACTCTCTGGTGGTCAACAACAACGAGTTGCAGTCGCACGTGCGCTAGTAAATGACCCAAGTATCATTCTTGCTGATGAACCAACAGGTAATTTAGACTCCCAAAACGCTGAAGCTGTTTTACAGTTATTTGATAAACTTCACCAAGGTGGCGCAACTATTTGTATGGTAACACACGACCCAGCATCAGCTAAAAGAGCGAGTCGTTGTCTTGAGATGTTCGATGGTCAGTTAATAAAGGATCAAATTAATACAAATCTCACTGATAGTAAGAAACCAGCCGAATTGGCAGTGGGGTAATGATTATGTCGATGTTAATAGATATTAAATATGCTCTACGTTTATTATTTAAGTCGCCGAAATTTTCAGCGATGACAATAGGTGTGCTCATTGGTGGTCTATCCATAAGCCTATTTACTTTTTCCTTTTTGTATTCAACTATTTATAAACCTCTACCTATACCAGAGGGCGATACTGCAAAATCGGTTACTGTTTATCATAATGAAAAATTTCGACATATTACTGGTTATGAATATGAAAACGTAAAAACGAATATAAATAGCTTTGAAGAATTTGGAATATATGAAAATTCTACTATCCGAGTTTCTGTTGGAGATTCAGGAAAGAATTACTCAGGTAGTTTTATTCGTAATGGCTTTTTCGAATTTAGCCGTGTTTTACCGGTATTAGGTAGAGTAATACAAGCTGATGATTTGATTGAAGGAGCAACACCTGTTGCCGTAATTAGTTATGAAATATGGCAAGCAGAGCATAATGGAGCAAGTGACATATTAGAAAAAACCATGTTACTTGATGGTGAAATTACCGAAATTATTGGAGTGATGCCAGAGGCATATCGCTTTCCACATTCTTCTCAATTATGGCTACCTCTGAATAATAGTGAGTTTAATGATAACCCTAAGATCAGCGATGCATATTATGCCTACGCAAGATTAAAGTCTGGTGTTGAGTTAGAAGAGGCGGAGAAAGAGTTAGGTCAAGCAATTAATCAAATATATCAACGAAATGTGAAATTATATGATTTACCTGAACTGAATAAAACCGTGCAATTGATGACATTTCAAATGGCTCAAACGGGTAATGATGGCAATATAGCGTTTGCATTTTTAATGACTATTTCGTGGTCAATTTTGTTACTTGCATGTATCAATGTTGGTAATTTATTGTTTGCTCGTACCATTGAGCGTCAAAAGGAAACAGCGATTAGAGCTGCGTTAGGAGCGAATACTAATCGGCTTGTCAGTCAACTCATGTGGGAAGGGATAATTATTACTTGCCTTGGGTCTTTGCTTTCAGTGTTATTAGTCGCAGCAGTACTCGATTATACTGAATTAGTGATTCATTCTTGGTTACCTGATGGTGGAGCATTTTGGTGGCATTATGGTATGGATAGCGCAACATTATTAATGGCCGTTGTTTTTACATTTGTGACTATTCTATTATCAACCTTTTTGCCTGCTTGGCGTTCTGCAAACCAAGATATCAATATGACTTTAAGAGATGGAACACGAGGGGCGCAAAGTAAAAAATCAGGACGATTTTCTCGAATATTAGTAACCACACAAGTATTTTTAGTTGCTGTTTTAATGTTAATCGGTTCTATTTCGGCTTTTATTGCTCATAAATTCATCAATATGGATATGGGTGATGATTATCAAGATGTTATGACCGCAAGACTGGATATCCCTGTTAATAAATACCCTGAGCCAGAACAACAGCTAGCTGTATTTCAATTACTGAATGAAAAAATTCAGCAACATCCTCAGGTTACTGGAGTTATTGCTTATAACTGGAATCCTGGTTCGGTCCTGTCTATGGAAGGTGAAGACTATGAATCAGAAGAAAGTAAGCCAACCGCAGATGCTTTAATGGTTATCGGAGATACAGAAACAGTGGGGGTTCATTTGATTGCAGGAAGACAATTAAATCATCTAGATAAACTTGGAAACCGTAAAACTGCACTGATCAGCCAGTCAATGGCTAAACGATTTTGGCCTGGAGAGTCTCCTTTAGAAAAAAGCTTTGAAATAAACATTGAAGATAAAAATGAAAAGGTTTTTGTTGTTGGAATAGTAAGTGATCGATTAAATTCATCTACGCTGTTTGGCAAGTTAGATAGTGTCGACGAAGTGTATTTATCAGGTCTACAATTTATTAGTAGCTTTCAAGCGGTTTATTATCGTGTTTTGCCTAATACAGAAAATGCCGAAGAAATTTTTTATCGGGCGATTTTTGAAACTGACCGTTCAATTGAGATGATTTACTCCGTACAACTTGCCACAAAAAACCGTAATATGATGCGAGACTCTATGCGTTTAATGTCGAATATTACTTTTGGTACAGGTTTTTTTGCTCTATTGCTCGCTATGGTTGGTATATATGGCTTAACAGCAAACTCAGTGGCGCAGCGAACTCATGAAGTTGGTATAAGAAGAGCGGTAGGTGCTTCTGATAAAAGTATTATTAAGATGTTTTTGAAACAAGGTGCAAAACAGTTGTTAATAGGCCTTGGGCTTTCCATGGCTTTATTTTATCTACTCGCATTTAGTTTCCATAAATTTACTGAAGGAATGTTCCCAATATATATTTATTCTATGCAAGCAGTTGTTGTGACTATAGGCTTATCTATAGTGGTGATGTTTGCAACATATTTACCTACAAGACGTGCTGTTAAAATGGAGCCTAGCATTGCCTTGCGTTATGAATAAGGGTAAGTAACTTTTGTTGATTATATTTTTGCAGATAAATGACAGATTTATCTGCTTTTTATAATTTATCTAAATCTTGTTCCTTTGCTATTTATTATTTAAAGTGAAGATATAACTATGGAAATTTAAGCGCCTGTGAATAAAAAAATTCTTATTGCCGACGATGATATAAATATCATTGCGAGTTTAAAGTATATGTTAGCCGATGAAGGTTTTGATATTTTAGCTGTTACAACGCCACAAGCTGCATTGGAAAATTTAAAAACTCAAAGTGTTGATTTGATTTTGTTGGATATGAATTTTCAACAAGATACAACGTCAGGTGCTGAAGGGGTGAAGTTAGTTGAGGCGATAACATCACTTGATTTAAACATACCAATTATCATGATGACTGGTTGGGCTACTATTGATATTGCTGTTGAAGCAATGCAAGCAGGCGCAAAAGATTTTATTCAAAAGCCGTGGAAGAATGAACGTTTACTCAATGCAATTGATATTCAATTGGCATTAGCAAACTCAAATAAAAAAGCTCAACGACTTAGTCAACAAAATAAGCTATTAACAGCCCAATCTCATCCAGAGAATAGAACAGGTATTATTGCCCAATCCCCTACGATGCAAAATTTATTATCAACGTTAGATGATTTAGCTAAAAGTGATATGAGTATTTTACTCACAGGTGACAATGGTACTGGAAAAAGCATGCTTGCATCCTATGTACATCGTGTATCTCTTAGGTCTAAAAATTCATTTGTACCCGTAAACATGGGCGCTATACCTGAATCACTTTTTGAGAGTGAAATGTTTGGTCATGTCAAAGGGGCGTTTACTGATGCTAAAGAAAATCGTATAGGTCGTTTTGAAATGGCTGATCAAGGAACCTTATTTTTAGATGAAGTAGCCAATATTCCACTTGCTCAACAAGCTAAATTATTACGTGTATTAGAAGAGAGAAAATTTGAAGCCGTTGGTAGCAGTAAATCATTACATGCAGATGTGCGAATTATCTCAGCGACCAATAGTGATTTATTAACTGATATTACCAACAATACCTTTAGACAAGACCTTTATTATCGATTAAATACTATTCAATTACATGTTCCATCTTTAGCTGAAAGGGCAGAGGATATCCCTGCTTTAGCAGAGCATTTTCTTCATTCTTTTAGCGCTAAATATCATCGTGTTTGTCCTAAATTGTCACCACAAGCTATCACGTCATTACAGCAATATAGCTGGCCGGGTAATATCAGAGAATTAAGTCATTTAATGGAACGTGTATTATTTACATGTAAGAAAGAAAGTATCGATGCTGAAGATTTAATGCTGACTGTGACAACCAATAATATAGAATCTTTAGATGACCCAACATTAAGCATGGAACAAATAGAGAAAAAAGCCTTGGCTCAACGGTTAAAGTTTTTTCGAGGTAATGCTACAGAAACAGCTAAGTCTTTAGGTTTGAGTCGTAGTGGTTATTACAGACGGTTGAGCAAGTATGAATTGGATTAAATCATTTTGGCAGTTGTTATTTGTTAAATCAAAATCTCATCGTGGAGGCAATCAACAAAGGTTAGTATTATTGGTTTGTATTCCTTGCTTTCTGATTACTGCTATTGCCCTCTTTTTAGCCCAAATATCAGGCTATTTAATTGCTTTTATTCTTATTGTTTTATTTCTGTTATGTACATACGTTGTTGTAGCAAGTAAACAAGACTCTGAATATCAAATTCGTACGCTGTCTAACTTAATTGAATCGATGATTGATGGTGATTACACCTTAAGAGGACGATTACAAACCAACCAGGCGTTTCAAGAATTACTTGATTTAATTAATAACTTAGCGAGCACATTATCAAAACATAAAATTGAAGCTAAAGAATCTAAACTGTTATTAGAGCGTATTATGGAGCAGATGGATGCAATGGTAATCGCGACTGATGAACAAGGTTATATCGTTATGGCAAATGCATCTGCCAATAAACTTATTTTAGGAGATGTAGATAATTTATCTGGTATTAAATTATCAACTTTATCGGTAGGAACAGCAATTGTTAACGCTAATACAGGTATTATTGAATTTGAACGAGGTGAACTAAATCAAGGTAAAATTAAAGGAGAACATTTTTTATTTAAAGAATCATTTTTAAGTGAAGGAAAGAAACATCAACTTTATATTCTGACAAACGCTGAACGTTTGTTAATGGAGAAAGAGCGTAATGCCTGGCAAAGCTTGCTTAGAGTATTAAGTCATGAAATGAATAACTCATTAACCCCAATTATTTCTATTAGTCAGTCGATGCAAAAAAAGTTACAACAAAACCATAAAGAGTTACCTAAAGAGTCACTTCTGGAAGGAACCAGTATAATTAATGAAAGAGCAGATTCTTTAAGCCAGTTTATTTCAAGCTACAGTCAACTTTCTCATTTGCCTAAACCAAATAAAATACCTTTTGCTTTAACATCGATGGTCAATACTCTCGCGACTCTCTATCCCACATGTCAAATAAATTGCTTATTTGATAAGGACGTCATTATTGAAGCAGATAAAAATCAATTTGAGCAAATACTGATCAATCTATTTAAAAATGCTGTAGAAGCAATGAATTTGAATCAAGAAAAAACAATTAATATTATTTGTCAAAAAGAAGGAAGTTGGCAGCATATTATTATTCGTGATTATGGCACTGGAATAGCCAATTTAGATAATATTTTTGTCCCTTTTTATACAACTAAAAATCATGGTAGTGGTATAGGTTTAGCACTATGCAGACAAATAATGTTTAATCACAATGGTTTGATAGAAATAGAAAATGCTAAAGAAAATTCAGGTGTAAATGTGACTTTGTCATTACCTAAATAACCTAGTTCAGGTTATATAGAACGATAAAACTAAAAAAAGCTCTTCATATCGAAGAGCTTTTTTATGTTCATAAGAAAACTAATCAATTAACCTGTGATTAATCTTCTTCAACCAATGTCATCAAAGATGTATTACCACCAGAAGCGGTAGTGTCGATACTTACTGTCTTTTCTGTTACTAAGCGCTGTATTAAATTATCAAAGTATTCAGAACTTATCACCGGCAATATTGCACCTTGACGTTCTGCTAACTTTTCACTGAAAAAATGTTTGCGATCACAAGTACTATCGACAACGATGCCAGATAATGCAGGATGAGCTAACATTGTTGTTAAGTGACAAAGTCGGGCAACTTGAAAAACATTTTTATCTTCGCCAGTAGCTATGAATTTATCTCTAAAGGCGAGTGCTTCATCATAAAATAAATCTGAAACAACTGTGATCACCGTATTACCCGTAGCTAAAGCTGTGACAATCGACAACACCCAAAAGTGAAATGTAACGTTTTTATCAGCAAAACAAATAATATTTCCGCGGTTTTCTAAATAAAGAATATTAGACTCACCCGTTGGCCCCGGTAACAAAGTTGGTTTCTTTAGTCGTTTTTCAATGTTAATTAACTGTGATCTTGCTGCAGTTAAAGTGCGATCTAAATCTTCAGCTAAATCATCAACAATTCCCACATGAGCAATTTTTGCTAATAATTGACGAACACAAGAAATGCGGGTATTTAACTCGGTTAAACGCCAATTTTTCTCGGCGGTATTTGCTTTATCCATATATGAATTTGCTTCATTTACAGATTCTTCATCACCATCTAAGGCGTCAAGTTGTGCGGTTAATAAATTAAATTGCTCGGCATTAGGCGTTGATTTTTCCTTTACTAAACGTGATAAATAATTTGGGCCACCTGCTTTTGGTCCAGTACCCGAAAGGCCACGGCCACCAAAAGGCTGAACGCCAACGATTGCGCCAATCATATTACGATTAATATAAATATTACCTGCTCGTGATAGCTTGGCTAAATCAAAAGCACGTTGTTCAATACGTGTATGAATACCCATAGTTAAACCAAAGCCAGTACCATTAATTTTATCTATTACACTTTCTATGTCTTTACCTTTAAAGCGTACAATATGTACACATGGACCAAATACTTCCTGTTTTAGAATGTTGATATCTTTGATTTCATAAAGCCTGGGAGCAAAAAAGAAATGTTCGTTACCTGCCACTTCTTCAGATATTTCACATTGATAAAGAAGTTGACCATTTGTTTGCATATAATCACTGTGGGCATTAAGTGCTTCTAGCGCTTTTTGATCAATAACAGGGCCAACATCAGTACTTAATTTTGCAGGATTCCCTACATGTAATTCAGCTAATGCTCCTTTGAGCATAGTAATAACATTCTCGGCAATATCTTCTTGTAAAAACAACACTCTAAGCGCCGAACAGCGTTGACCTGCTGACTGAAAGCCTGAAGAAATCACATCATCAACTACTTGTTCAGGCAAAGCGGTAGAATCCACAATCATACAGTTTTGACCGCCGGTCTCAGCAATAAGTGGTACTTGATCGCCACCCCTTTCTGCTAAGGTTTGTGAAATTAAAGTGCCAGTCGCAGTAGATCCTGTAAACATTACTGTTTGAATACGTTCATCAGGAATAATAATACTTCCTACCTGACTTCCTCTAGCTATTACGGCTTGTACAACGCCATCAGGCAAGCCAACAGTTTTCATTAATTCAATGGTACGTAAAGCAATCAAACTGGTTTGTTCAGCTGGTTTTGCTAATACTGTATTTCCAGTTGAAATTGCAGCTGCAACTTGTCCTAAAAATATTGCTAATGGAAAATTCCAAGGGCTAATACATAAGACTACACCGCGAGGTTCCAAACGTTCATCGGACTCAAGTTCTATGGCTTTTTGGGCATAGTAACGACAAAAGTCGACCGCTTCTCTTACTTCATCAATCCCGTCTTGAGTAACTTTGCCGGCTTCTTTAATACATAAGGCAATTAGCTCATCAGTATGTTGTTCCAGAATATCGGCAACACGAAATAATAACGCTGCACGTTCTGAAACTGGCGTTTTTGACCACGAACCAAATACCGATTGTGCGGTATCGATCATTGCGAGCAT
>JAGSHH010000039.1 GCA_023954655.1 Colwelliaceae bacterium | reverse complement strand
TAATAAACGGGTAGAAGCTACTTCATCTAAATCATTCTGCTCTAAACGTCTTAATGCTTGAGCAAGTTCAACCAATTTAAACGCTAAATGAGGATCAGCACCCGCTTCTTTAATCAGTATTTCTTGTTCTAATTCCATCGTCGGATAATCAAAACGCAAGGCAACAAAGCGCTGACGAGTACTCGGTTTCATACCTTTTAATAAGTTTTGATATCCAGGGTTATAAGACACTACGAGCATAAAACCTGGAGCAGCTTCTATTAATTCACCAGTTCGCTCTAGTGGTAAAATACGACGATCATCGGCTAGTGGATGTAAAACAACAGTAGTATCTTTACGAGCTTCTACTACTTCATCAAGATAACAAATCCCGCCTTCTCTAACGGCTTTAGTTAATGGTCCATCTTGCCAATAAGTGCCATCAGGCCCAATTAAGTGACGACCCACTAAGTCTGCAGCTGTTAAATCGTCATGGCAAGACACCGTATATAAAGGTTTATTTAGCTTTTCAGCCATATGAGCAACAAAGCGTGTTTTACCACAACCTGTTGGTCCTTTAATTAAAACGGGTAATTGATGTTGATAAGCGTATTCAAAAAGTGAAATTTCATTGTCTTGTGCTTGATAATACAAAGAAGACTTCAACTCATTTGCTGCTTCAAGGGTAACGGCGCTCATATAAACTCATTTATTAATACTAACTTGTCGTTAAAATACGTGTTTAAAGTGACTTCTGCAAACTTGATTGAAGCTAACTTGATACCGATCAACCCAAACGAATCAAATACATTCTCTTAGTGTTATTTTACGATGACAATGCCTGTCATTTTGGGATGAGGGCCGCACTCATATGCAAATTCCCCAGTTTTATTAAAAGTTCGTTGATAGCTTTCATCTGGAAAAAAGTAATCAGGCTCTTCTTTATCAAACTGTTTAAACCAAACATTATGATATTGACGTTTTTCTATGTTCTTCCATATCACTGTATCACCTTTTTCAATGGTGATATGAGCAGGGATAAACTTCTTTTTGTAAATCTCTACAACAACATCTTTTGCAAATGTATTAAAACTTAAACTGAACAAAAACACTGTGATTATTTTAAGCATAATGACTTTTCCATATTATTTAATTTCTTTGATCTCTATTTCACCAATTATTTTCTGTGCTTCTTTGAACTTCCCTGCAGGTCGATCAACTTCAATGGCTTCATCACCGTCAACCCATCTAAGCAAACTTCCTTCTGGATTGTTTTTTTGTACTTCAGTGCATGCTGAAACACATTGTACACATTGGGTACAGGTGAATTTAGCTCGTTTCATATTACGCGTAGGTAAGCGCATAGGGCAAGCTTGATCACAAGGTTTATTTATAGTGTCTAAGCTACATTCACGACAAGCCTTCGCCCGTTTCCGATCAAATTTAATGACCATGGCTTTTTGATTTGCCATCCAAATTAAACTTTGAAACAAACCTAAAGCACAACCATATTTACAAAATAAGTGGCGTGCAAATACAAAGTCTGCAGAAAAAATAATGGTCGCTGCTGTAATGAAAATGGTAGAACCAAAACCTAAATTAAAAGTTGCTAATTCGTTGAGTAATTGAGTTGGGTTGAGCAAGTAGCTCAATAAACCTACTGCCCAAATAAATGCCATGCTAATCGCGGCTATGGCGACAATAAATTTTGGCAAAAGACCGTTAGTTTTTTTACTGGCTCTTTCCCACAAAGTAACGCGATTAAGCTGTTTCATCATTAAGTCATTAATAAGCTCTACAACAGAAAAATGAGGGCACAGCCAGCCACAATAAATACGGCCATATTTCCAAATAAGCATAAAACTTATAGCAACAAAAGCGATCCCTGGGATGAGAACACGTGAGAAGATTTTAACAGCAGCATCAACACTATCACCTCCACCATGCAAGATAGAGTCGATACTGATCGTCCACGCTTGACCAAATATAATAAAATGGCCTAACTCAAGATCAAAACGAAAAATATTTAAAAGTGGAGCAAATAAAAATAATATGAAAAAAGCCACTTTTGCTGATATTCGATATTGCTGTAATGTCATAAGTAACAGAGGTGAATTTTTTATATACTTAGTTTACCCATGTAGAATTGAAACCACTTTAATCTAGATCATAAACATTGAGATTGTTTTGATTATAAGAAAGGACTGTTATCATTAATAAAATTATTTTTATTAAGTGTTCAACCAATGTCAAAAACCTCATTAGAAAGAATTACTATAGAGCCAAAAATTTCAGCTACCTCATGTGTTATTTGGTTACATGGTTTAGGTGATTCAGGAGAAGGCTTTGCGCCAATTGTTCCAATGTTAGGTCTTCCACAAAACCATAGTATTCGTTTTATATTTCCTCACGCACCAGAGCAACCAGTTACCATCAACCAAGGTTACGTGATGCGTTCATGGTATGACATTAAGAGTATGGATTTACATAATCGTGCCGATATGAAAGGAGTGCTTGAGTCCGAACAATTGGTGCATAGTCTAATTCAAGAACAAATTGATTCAGGGATTTCAGCTGAGAACATAGTTTTAGCTGGATTTAGCCAAGGTGGTGTTGTTAGTCTTTTTACAGGATTAAGATACCCTAAAAAATTAGCAGGTATTTTGGCTTTGTCATGTTATTTACCTCAAGCTGATACATTACCAGATACGCTCAGCAGTGAAAATCTAGAAACACCTATCTTACAAAACCATGGTGAACAAGATGATGTTGTTCCGGTGAGTGCAGGTAAGCTGGCTCATCAATTATTAAAGTCGGCAAATTATCAGGTTGAGTGGCAAAGTTATAATATGCCGCATAGTGTTTTACCCGAGCAATTAGCTGATATTGCGAAATGGTTGAAAAAGTTATTAATCAAATAAAATCATAACTTTAAGAAAGTAAAATAACTACACTGAAAGGAATCAAAAATATGCGTTTGGCTTGGGTCTTATTATTTTCAGCAGTTCTTGTTTGGTCTGGTGTAAACCCTAAAGATCAATTTACATGGTTCTTAGAAGTTTTACCTGCGATTATTGGGGTTGTTCTGCTTGCCAGTACTTATAATCGATTTAGGTTAACACCTTTATTATACTTTTTTATTTTAACGCATTGCATCGTCCTTATGGTTGGTGGTCATTACACCTATGCAGAAGTGCCTTTATTTGATGGGCTATTTGGTGCTGAACGAAATAATTACGATAAAGTAGGGCATTTTTTCCAAGGTTTTGTTCCTGCATTATTGGCAAGAGAAATATTTATTAGACGAAACATTGTTAATGGTGATGTTTGGCGAAATATACTTATCGTTTCTGTTTGTCTTGCATTTAGTGCTTTTTATGAACTTATAGAATGGTGGGTTGCTTTATTGACAGGGGAAGATGCAGAAGCATTTTTAGGTACACAAGGTTACATGTGGGATACCCAATCTGATATGTTGTTAGCATTAATTGGTGCTGTCTGTTCTATAATCTTCTTATCAAAACTTCATAACATTCAACTAGTAAAAGTTAAAATCCAAAAGAAGCCATTAGAAGAATAAGTTTGCTGTAAATTTAAAGGAAGAACATGGTGTTATTTAATCGAGAAAGTAATCCTGCTATTTTACTGGCTGGGATTTTGGCACTTGTTGTTGGTGTTGGTGTTGCTCGATTTGTTTTTACATCACTCTTACCTGCAATGTTGGTAGACTCAATCAGCATCGCTTTTGCTGGTGTTCTAGCTTCAATTAATTACCTTGGTTATTTGTCGGGTTCAGTATTTTCTATTTTTATTAAAGATATACATGCAAAAGTAAAATATTTTAGATTTGGCTTGTTTCTTTGTGTCGCTTCTTCATTCATTTTAGGCATTACAGAAAATAATATCGTTTGGATTGTTGCAAGGTTATTAGCCGGTTTTGGTGCAGCAATGGCTTTGGTTGTGGGCTCTTCGGTGGTTATGCTAAAGCTCAAGTTATCCAGTAAAACTAAAGCCATGGGTATTCATTTTAGTGGCTTAGGATTCTCAATCGTAATAACTGATCTGGTGATGAGAGGTGTTTTTTCTTATGGTGGAGACTGGAAAGACGCATGGCTTGTATTAGCTGTTATTGGCGCTTTTTTATCCTGTTATTCTGTTTATGTTTTACGATTTGATAAACAACCAACAAATAAAGTCATTAAGCATAGTTTTGATAAATCATTATTTTCTCCCATGGTGATTATTTTGATATTAGCCTATTTTACTGAAGGTGTTGGTATGGTTGTTCAAGCAACCTTTTTACCCGATATCGTAAATTCGTTAGAAGGTTTGAGTGGTTATGGAGGTTATGTATGGCTAGTTGTAGGTCTTGCTGGTATTCCTTCTTGTATTATTTGGATGCGTTTAGCACATCGATTTGGCAGTATTAATATCATGATAATCGCAATGTTGTTACAAATTATCGGTATATTAATTCCAATATTTTCCAGCAATATTATGATGAACCTTATTAGTGGCTTGTTATTTGGCGCAACATTTATCGGCTTAGTTGCTCTCTTTATGAATTTTGGTGGACAGCTTTCTGAAAAGAACCCTGTTTTTATTATGGGGGCGATCACATCGGCTTATGGGATTGGTCAAATTATAGCTCCATTGTATTGTGTGGCGCTGATCAAACAATTTAATAGCTACGATTATGCTTTATATTTAACAGCGTTTATTGTTGCCAGTGGAGTCGTATTGCTTATGTATGCAAAGTTTAAATTTATGCCTGAAAAGCAATATTAATGAATAGTTATTTAATGAAATGAAGACAATAATAGTGACTCTTTAATAATAAGGTTGCCACACCAATTCATTACTCAGATTTTAACTTTTCTAACAAATCATGAATTTCAGATTTTAATTCTTTATCTACAATTTTATTACAACTAATTTTAGCTTTTTCTAAATGCTCAATTGCACCTGAATTATCGCCTAACTCAACTTTTAATGTCGCAATGGAAAAACTAATGGAAGAACGAAAATCTTTTGAGTTAATAGTTTCAGCTTTAACAAGAGCATGTTCATAAATAGTAATAGCTGCTGCTAAATCATCGGTGAAATCTGCAAGTGTTTCCCATTGTACGGGGTGGTCTTTTTCGGTCGCTTCATTACTTTCACAAAGCTGTTTCAGCTCTAGGTAATAACGGTCGAACTGTTTTTGGTTTTCTGTTTGAGCAGCAGACAATAAGTGATCTGTTAGTGAAAGCACTTTTTTATATATTTTGGTGTTCATTTTTAACCTTATTCATTGATAGAACGAAAAACTAAAGTTTAATTATAGAGTTTTACAAGAAGTAGATTATAAATGATTTACTTATCAAAGTGTTTTTTATAAAAAATGAAAAAGGGGATATTAATTTAATCATTATAAAATATAAAAAAAGGCTTCTTGAATACTCAAGAAGCCTATAAAAAAATCAACTCTAGGAAGTTAATTTCTGGAAATTAATCCTTCAGTTATAATCCAGCTATTGCTTCACAGCATTTATTTCTGCTTCATCATTATCAAGTGCTAGTTTATAGCCAAATGAAACGTGGTGATAACGAGCGCTTGAGTAATCATCATGAATAGCAAAACCGAAGTTATATACTTTTCCTGCCTCTATGTTGATATCGCCTGACTTATCAGAAACTAATTTACGTTTTATCATCACCGACCAAGTACCATTTTTAAGAGAAGCTTCAGCTTCTGCACCTTGACCACCGTGCATGATACGTTCATCAAGTAATTGACCATCTTCAACTGTTGCTGTGCCTGATTGATAGCGAACAATATCGTAGTATTGATTAGCATCTTGCGCAGATTTAATTTCACCTTCGTCTTTAAGCTTATCCCAACCACCAAGTGATTTTCCGCCACGACCTTTAAGTTCTAACTTAGTACGAGACTCTTTTATGTATTTAGTTACACCACTATTAAAGTTAAGACGTTTCGCAAGATCAGAGCCAAGTAAAACTTCTTTCTCAGGCTCGAAAGGCATCGAGTTTGCGTCTGCATGACAGCTTGCCCAACAGCCTGCTCTGTCAGCATACTCAACATCATCAGTTGATATCATAAAAGCAAGTTTCATTGGATTTTCTGGGTCCATTTTTCCACCTTCTACAAACGGTACTGGCGCATGGTCACCGTCATTCCAACTAAATCTTAAATATAAGTTTTCATTGTCATGGCTAGCATCAATTGTTACAGGGAAACTACCACGCTTACCTGGGATAACATTGGGTTCAAGATCTTTTTCACTTTCACCAGATACAATGTTTTGGCCAATATCTGCAATTTCTTCAGCATGACATTCAACACAACGATCACCTTTTGTAAATGCACGTTTACCGCCATGTCTTCTACCTAATATCCACTCTAAAGAAGCGGTACCTGGGTAAAATACGCTAATGTCTGTTGATTTTGCTTTTGACCAGTCAACATTAATATTACTTGCTTTTTTAGCTTCTGCTTTCGTAGATGATGTTGCTTTAGCAGGTCCTGCTGTAGCAAGTGCTTGTTCTACCGCTTTGGCAATTTTCTCTTCTACTTTAGCTTTTTCTGCTGCTTTTGCTGCTTTTAATTCTGCTGCTTCTTTAGCTTCTTTTGCTTCTACACGTGCTAAACCATCTAAATATAGCTGAGGTACTTCACGAATATATTCAGGGTTTGGTGCTTCTACGGCTTCGAGTTCTTCATCACTTAATTTATCTCGAACATCATGATGGGCAATACCTTTATGGCAATCAATACAAGTTTGCCCTGTTTCAAAGGCATTTAAATGTTGCTTACGTGCTCGAGGTTTTTGAAATTCTGGGTTCATTGATTCAAAGTTGTGACAGTTACGACACTCTCTTGAATCTGTTGTTTTCATATCATTCCAAACTTTTTTAGCAAGATCAAAACGATGTTCATTAAACTTTTCTTTAGTATCAATTTTACCTGTTAACCAAAATAGTACTTCTCTTGAAGCTTGTATCTTTCTCACTATTTTGTGGATCCAAGGTCTTGGAACGTGACAATCAGGACAACCTGCTCTTACACCTGTTCTATTAGAATAATGAATGGTTGGTGTGTATTCTTGATAAACGTTGTCTTCCATTTCATGACAACCAATACAGAATTCAGTGGTATTTGTTGCTTCCATGGCAGTGTTAAAACCACCCCAAAAGATGATCCCCACAACGAAAAAGATTACGGCTCCGGCAACGGTAGTACCTAAAATGAGTCTACGTGACCAAAAGCTGGGTTTGTCTATTATATTAACCATAATTAACTCGTACAGAAAAAGCGAAAAAGCGCGAGCATAACCATCTAATGAAGAGTTATGCTCGCATTATCAATAATTAACTTATGTTAAGTTATTGATTAGGTTTTGTGGTTTGAACGATTGAAGACGTTAAACTTACCAGTTGGTGTAGTTAAACCTTTAATACGTGCTTTCTCTTTAAGAGTTTTTGCATCATATACAACGATTTCACCAGTTGGATTTTTGCTATCTTTACGGTTCCAAACAGAAACCCAAACCTCTGTACCACCTTTGTTAAATTCCATGTGAAGCGCAGCTTTACCTTCTTCTTCAGTTACACGGATAGTTTTAACAATTTCACGCGTTTTCTTATCGAAAACTTGTACAGATTGTTGAATTTCTGGCTCTGGATGTTTCAACTGATCAGCCCAAACGTAGTCTGAGTTTTCATGAGTACGGATGAATACACCAGCACCGTCAGTTTCAACTTCGTAACATAATTTCCAAGCTTGATCTGGATTACCCATTGGGTCATTACCCCAAACTGAAACTAAGCCAACACCTAAGTGAGTTGTACCAGCAACAGAACCACATTTTTCGTCAATCCAGTTTGCACCAGGACCAGGGTGTGGAAGAGCGTCAACAGGAATGATTTTCTCTAACGCACGATCTTTAGTATCAACAACAACCATTGCATTAGATGCGTTAGCTGCAATTTGGAAATAACGACCAGTTGGATCAAAGAAACCATCATGTAAGAATTCTGCTGAAGCAATGCTTGTGATAGTTAAGTTATCTAAGTCGTTATAATCAACTTGTAACATTTGACCTGTTTCTTTAACCGCAACGATGAATGAAGAAGTGTTTGGAGCAGTATAAATTGCTGCAACACGTGCTTCGTTGATGAATTCACCTTTAGTGTTGTAACCACGAGTAGAAACTACTTTAAGTGGATTCAACGTTACAGCATCCATGATTACAAAATGCGCAGGCCAGTAACCACCAGCGATTACGTATTTACCGTCACCAGAAACAGCGATATCACGTGCGTCATAAGCCATTTTAGTTTCAGCAACTAACATTTTGTCAGGAGTTTGCCATAAATCGATTTTGTTAACTTTACCGTCACGACCGATTGTGTACCAAAAACGACCAACATCTTTTGCATGGTCTACTTTATGATGCTCAGTACCTTTGATTACATGTACTGCGTAACCTGTATCGATGTGCTTAACAATTTTCTTAGTATCGCCATCAATGATAGCTGCTTGTCCTGCATCACGTTCGATAACAACAAAGAAATTTTGCCAGTTTAAACCATGCATTGGTTTAGTTGGGTAATCTTTTGGATCAACATATTGTTTAGTATGTGAACGCATTTGCTCTAATGACATTTCTGGTGGTACCGGAGGTGTCATTTGAATATATGTTGCTAAATTAGCTATTTCTTTTTTGCTGAATAAATCATCAAAGTTGTTCATGCCGCCTTCAGTACCTAAAGAAATAATTTTCTCTAGACGTTTTTGGCCTTTTTTCAGCATATTTTTTGGTTCAAGGTTTTTACCTGTTGCGCCTTTACGCAAAGTACCGTGACAACCAGCACAACGTTGGAAGTATTGTAGTTTTGCTTTATCAAAATCAGCTTCAGATAAAGTCGGTTCCGTTGCAGAAACTGACATACTGATACCACTAGCCGCTAAACCAATAGCTAAGCTAATTGCTGAAAGGCCATATTTAATTGTTTTCATCGGTTACTCTCCAGATGTTTAATTACGAGCTTCATGTTTTAAAAATAATTCTCAGATTGAAAATATCTTTTGTGAAAATACATTCAATCTGTAAATAAATGTAACTATCAAGTAAATCCGGTTTTGAAAACCTGATTCAGATCAAGTTTTAAAAAACTTTGGCAGGAAGTGATTTACAACTTGATCAAGGTCAAGAAATTATGGGTTTTTAAATGATTTACGATGAATTCGTTATAAACTTCTATTTCGATAAATTTTATGTAAATTTCGTTAACTACTAATCATCTATGGATATTAATTATGAATAACCGCAGCAAGTCATTAATTTACGCGGCAACCATTGGGTTGATCATCGTCGCCATTTTTCTTGGTTTTTTATCCAGTATTACCAATCCCATTTCGTGGATTTTGATTGCCGTTTTATTTCTTATACCTATGCTATATAAGAAAATTAAAGGCGATGACCAAATTGTTTGGAAAGAAGAATATAGCGTTGGGATTGAAAGCTTAGATCAAGACCACAAAAAACTAATTTCATTACTAAATCAATTTATTACTGCTTATGATTATGCAATGAGTGAAAGTTATGAGCGTGAAGCGCTGGATGATTTAATTGCTTACACAAAATACCATTTTTCTCGAGAAGAAGAGCTTATGGTCGACAATGAATATCCAGATGTAGTTGCGCATAAAGAACAACATAGAAAAATGTTCGAACAAGTTGAAGGCTTTGTAGAGTTATACAACGAAAAAGGCCATGATGCTTTGGATGAAATAAGTGCATTCCTAAGCAACTGGTTGATAAATCATATTAACGGTACGGATAAAGAATATACTGAACATCTTACAGGGCGTGGAGTTAAGTAGAAAAGATCAATCAGATTTTTAAAAAACTTTTAAAAGGGAATTATTCAGTTCCTAATTCCTTTTTTTAATCCATATTATCAAGGATTAACCTCGTAACATTTCTTTGCATATTTCACCTAACCTAACAATCGCTTTTAGGCGGTGACCTGTTGTAGGGTGTGCAAAACTTAATCGAAAGAAGTTTGAAAACCTATCAGTTGAAGTGAATAAGCCACCAGGAGTAATGATAATACCTTCAGAAACAGCACTATTGTAAAGTGAGATTGTACTAACCTTTTTAGGTAACTCAATCCAGATGCTCAAGCCGCCATCGGGGATGGTGAATTTTGTTGGTATTTGCCAATGCGCTTTTATGCTATTTGTCAATTGATTACGTTGTAATAACAGGGTTTTTCGTTGTTGATAAAGATGACGTTCAAAGCTGCCATCACTCATAAAACTTGTCAGTCCATTTTGAATAGATTGGCTAGTTGATAATTGATGAATCAACTTTAGTTGAGCTATTTTTTTATAATATTTTTGGCTTATAATCCAGCCTATTCGTAGGTCTCTTGATAACGATTTTGAAAAAGAGCTACAGTGAATAACATTACCAACGGTATCAAAACTTTTTAGCGATTTGGTATTTGAGTGAAAACCTAAGTCGCCATAGATATCATCCTCAATTATCGTGAAGTTTTTCTCTGCCGATAGTGCAACTATTTTTTGTTTTTCTCCATTGGGTACTATTGCACCGGTAGGAGTTGAAAAATTAGCGGTTAATATACAGGCTTTTATATGATACTTGTTCGTCGCTTCTCTAAGGGTTTCAATTGCTAAACCTTGAGTGAATGAGCAAGGTAACTCAATAGCCTTAAGTTTCAATTGTTGTAAAAGTTGTAATACTCCGTAAAAAGCAGGACTTTCAATAGCAACAATGTCTCCGGGATTACAAGTTGCTGTCAGAGCGAGAAATATACTATTTTGACATCCTGAGGTAATACAAATTTCATTGTCTGAAACATTGATATCTCTTTTTCGGTAATGCTTACTAATTTGCTGCCTCAGGGCTTTATCACCTTGAGGCTCTGAATAATACAGGGCATTATTTTGAGGGTTATTTCTTACTGAACGACTGATATGTCGATTAAGAATCAGTAAACTATTTGATGTTTCTGAATGGTCAAAACGATTTGGAGATATATCAAAAGCAGCGCCTCGTTCCATTATCTCATAGAATACTTCTGGTATATCAATCAGTTTTGGTTTACTAAATTTTGCTGGAGCGGTGTAACTGTGCTGCTCTTTATTTTGGTGGGATACATAATAACCAGACTTATTTTTTACAAAAAGTACATCTCTGGCTTCTAATGTATGAAGAGCTTTTTGGACAGATACTTTAGAAATGTCATGAGTTGCTGCTAATTCTCTTATCGATGGGATCTTATCATTCTCTAGCCATAAACCGTCATCAATCTGCATTTTTATTGTATTCGCAAGCTGTACGTATTTGAACTGTTTCATTTGAAAATCACACTAATTAATCTGTACCTATTATAGTTTATTTATTTGTACCTACCAATGACAGTTGGTCAGTTTAAAATAATGCAATTGTAAATATTTAGTTGTTCATATGTATGAAAACCTCTAATCGTTCAAACGAAAATCTTATTTTTAAAACGGCTGACATTGATGGAAAAATTTATATTAGAGAGCAAAAAGGTTATTTTCAACGTATTCGTCGGGTATTAAGTTACTTTTTAATTATTCTATTTGTAACTGTTCCTTTTATTAAATATAAAGGCGCACAGGCGGTATATTTTGATATTGCATTACAAAAAATAAATGTATTTTCTTTTACGTTGTTCCCGCATGATTTAGTTATATTCTCTTTAGTGTTTATTTTCTTTGCTTTTCTATTATTTTATATCACTAAAATTTATGGAAGAGTTTGGTGTGGTTTCACCTGTCCTCAAACTATTTGGATGTTAATATTTAATTGGGTAGAGCGGCGAATAGAAGGTGCACATAACCACAGTAAAGCCTTAGATAAACAACCTTTAACCTTTGAAAAATTTGTTAAAAAAACAGTAAAACACGCTATTTGGCTAGGAATTTCTCTGATCACAGCGCTCGTTTTTATCTCTTACTTTGTACCTGTAGATCAATTGTACTTGTCGTTTTTTACATTAAAAGCATCTTCATTAGTTATTTATTGGGTACTTTTTTTTACTCTCTGCACATATGTTAACGCGGGTTGGATACGCGAAAAAATGTGCCTACACATGTGTCCGTATGCTCGGTTCCAGTCAGCAATGTTTGATAATGGCACCAAACTCGTTAGTTATGATCAATTCCGTGGTGAAAATCGTGGAAAAAGGAAAATCAGTCAAGAAAAAAAAGAGGGCTTGGGCGACTGTGTAGATTGTAATTTATGCGTGCAAGTATGCCCTGTTGGCATTGATATAAGGAATGGGCTTCAATATGAATGCATTAGTTGTGGCTTATGTGTTGATGCGTGTGATATGACGATGGAAAAGTTTAATTATCAAAAAGGGCTGATTTCTTTTAAAAAATCAAACAACACAATTGTCAGCTGGAAAAAGCATATTGCCTATGGGACATGTGTTTCTTTAAGCCTATTAGCAATGTTAATTTGGGGGTTAAATTGGCAAAACTTTAACGTGAATATTATTAGAGATAGACAGGCGCTATATAATATTAACCAAACAGGAAATATAGAGAATACTTATTTATTCAAAATAAGAAACAAATCAAATCAAGTTAAATATTATCATATTCAGGTGGAAGGTTTGGACAACGCTAATATTGTCAGTCATGCAAAAATTAAAGTATTACCCGGCGAATTGAACGTATCTGCAATTAACGTAGAAGTTGATAAACCCTTAGCGAAGAAACGATCTGATATTTATTTTTATATTGCAGAAGTCGGGGATGATAATTATATGGCTAAAAAGACTTCTTTTTATAGTGGCGAGGGCAGTTGGTAAAAAGCTGTTATTAACTAAAGTTAATACGTGTTTATCATAACAGAACTGTAGTAATAAATAGTTTTGCTAGGATGGCTCTGCGGTTTAAAAATTTGAGTCGAACAACCAAGGTGAAACTAAAAGTTTTCCTTACTCAATTGGATTTTTATTTATGTTTTATATGTTTTTCTTATGAAAAAAAGAAGGGGGAATGAAGCTCATAACCCCTTGTTCTTAAAATATAAACCTTACTTTGAAATAGATTACCAAGTATATTTCAATTGAACTGAACCATTTATACCCGCAGCGGCTAAAGTATCTAATAAAGGATCTTCAGCGTCGAAGCCGTTTACGTTTGACCAATTCCAATATTGTTTATCGGTTAAGTTGTAAATTGCTGTGGCAATCGTCATTTTATCGTTTAAATGGTAGTTAGCGATAAGATCAAATGTTGTATAGCCAGATGTTGTTGCTAATGTTTTTTCTGGATCATCTATATCAGATTTTCCATCCACTACAGTTGCATTAAATGAGATAGAGATATTTTCATTTGCATTTAACCATTGCACGCCAAGTAATGCATGATTAGGTTGAACTTCATTTAATGGTTGTTTAGTGTCTTTATTTTCACCTTTACTCCAAAACAAATTGGCGTAAGTGGTTACACTGTTATTGCTATTGAAGAGGTTTGAATATTGTCCTTTATAACTAAATTCTAATCCGTAAATTTCTGCATTATCAATGTTTTGAGATTGAAAAATGATACGTTGGACTATTGGGTCAAAGCCTAAATTTACTTTTGTTTGAATAAAGTCTTTATAGTCATTTAAAAAGCCAACGACATTAAATTGATGTTCTTCAATATTAAGATTGTAGCCGATTTCATAACCATTCGTTTTTTCAGATTTTAGATCAGCGTTTGGAATTGCACGCATTTTAAACATTGGAATGTCTAAACCAATATTAGCATCTTCAAAGGGTGGTGCTCTAAAACCTTTTACATACTGAAAGTAAACTTTATTATCGTTATTTATTTGATAAACAACACTCAATTTTGGTGAAAAGCTATCTTCACTAATATTAACAATCTCTGTAGTAGGATTATCTTCTAAATACATAGCATCAGGTTGTGGAGTTAACTCATATTTGTCATAACGAATCGCAGGAATAACGGTGAAGTTAGTGCTATCAAAAGATATTTCATCATTGATGTAAAAGCCTATCTCTTTAACTTCTGAAACAGGAAAATCTCTTACCGGGAAAACTTCAGAGAGAATCACATTTGTTGACTCACCAGTTGCTATATTGGTTTGAATACCGTTACGCATTTCAGTGGTTTTACTTTTACTTACTTCTAAACCATAACCGATATGTTGCTTAGCAAAGTTACTATCAACATTAGTGTAAAAATTAAATCTTAATCCTTGTATTTCTTGTTTATAGAAAAAGTCTCTATCATAAAGGTATTCTTTACCTCGAGATATTCTGCCTTCGTCCGTTAGTTGCTTTGTTTCTGTTTTTTGATCGTATAGTCGAATATAACCACCTTCTAGCCAATCGTGATCTAACACGAAATCATAAGTGACTAAGAAGTTTTCTCGGGTGGTCTCATCGTCACCTAACAATAAGTTGGTTGATTTAAAACGGCCTAATCCTAGGATTGAGCGAATATCGCTTTCGCTATCACGAGAAAAATAATCATAACTAAAACTGATCTCTTGATTGTCTGATATTTCATAATGAAACTTGGCAAGAAAAGATTGAGTTTTGTTATCTTGGGTATCCTTTGCTAAGTCACCTGATAAATTTCTGTCAAACTCATGGCCTTTACGTAAAGAAGCTGAGAATAGAGCACTGGACTTTCCTGAAGCAAAAGCTGTGTTTAAAGAAATAGCATTACTGTCATCAACTGAGTAATAACCTGTTTTTAATCCTAAATAGACGTCTTTTTCTGTTTGGCTAAGTAAATCTGAAGGACTCTTGGTTATATAAGATATGACGCCGCCGATTGCATCACTACCATAAATACTTGATGCTGGACCACGTAAAATTTCAACTTGCTTGATTAAGTCAGGGTCAATCGTGTTTCTACCTGAATTAGAATAGCTACCGACATTAAATTGTTCAGCAACGGGAATCCCGTCTATTTCTGTGGCAATTCGGTTTCCTGAAATACCTCGAATAGCAATATTTGAATCACCAAAACGACTACCTGAACTAATAACATTAATGCCAGCTTCGTAACGAACTAAATCAGCAATGTCATGGACTAATTGTTTATCGATGGCTTCACTATTAATTACAGTAACAGCTCCAACTACATCTTGTACCTTGCGAGGTGTTTTTCCTATTACAACTAACACTTCTGTTTTTTCATCAATGCCTTGATGAATAACATCGTTACTGTTGGATAAAGCTGAATATGAGGGTAACAAAGTACCAGCTAAGGCTAAGTTGACCAGAGATTTTTTAAACATACTACTTCCACTATGACAATTTACTTAATTAAAGAAGCGTTTTTAATTTTTCAGAATGAGAATTTTTATAGGCATTAATTTTACTGTTAATCGCTATTTAATCTATTGAGCTGAATAATCGTGGCACTTCATGTTTTCAATGGCGGTAGTTATAAAAGAATTTCAAAAAAACATGATGATCTATATCAATGGATACCTGTCATGAAAATCTTCCGAGCCTCTTTTTATAAATTTTGTGACATAGATCAACAAATCAAAGTGATTGTTTATAAAACCATGATCCTCGACAAGCATGTTCTCGCAGATACAAGGTAAAGTTTCATCATTAAATTTTAATCAAATTAGATTGATATAAGGGCTTGAACATCAGTGAATAAATTTTTTCTTATTGCTTTATTGTCAACTCAATTATTATTTTTGTCTTTCTCGGGAAAGGCAAATAAAACAACATTATCAGTTGATAAACCTGTAATTCAAAGCAAAGAGCCACTCTTAGGTTATCAACGTAAGCAACAGCTTATTCATATGGTGAAACAAGATTGTGGTTCATGTCATGGCATGACATTAAAAGGTGGGCTTGGTCCCGCTTTACTTCCTGAAAATGTAAAAGATAAACCCATTCTTTTTTTACAAAATACTATTTTATACGGTCGCCCAGGGACTGCTATGCCGCCTTGGAAAACGATTTTAACAGAACAAGAAACCTTGTGGATTGCAAAGCAGCTTCAGCAAGGGATAAACAAAGGTATTAATAATGAACAATAAGATTATCCGAAATATTGCTACTTTACTTATAAGTGTTTGTTTAGCTTCGTGTGGACAATTATCTGATCACTCAAAAGTGAACCAGAAAGCACAGGCGAATCAACTTCCTTTAAGAGCAACAGGTGATATGGGAGTTATTATTGAGCGTGCGACAGGGCAAGTTCAAATTGTAAATCACACATCAAAAGAGCAATTGGCAGAAATTGATGGCTTAGGTGATTTATCTCACGCTTCTATTGTTTATTCACGAGATCAACGTTTTGCCTATATTTTTGGCCGTGATGGTGGTTTAACTAAGGTTGATATTCTAAAAGATAAAATTGCCAAACGTGTCATTCAATCTGGCAACAGTATTGGTGGTGCAATTAGCCAAGACGGGAAATTAGTTGCTGTTTCAAACTATACACCTGGCGGCGTAAAAGTATTTGATAGTGAAACATTAGCGTTAGTGGCAAATATTGAAGCGACAGTTGTGCCGAGTAAAGGAATGACTAAAGACGGTCAACCTTATCGCTCTAAAGTGGTTGGTTTAGTTGATGCACCAGACAATAAATTTGTCTTTAGTTTATTTGATAGCCATGAAACTTGGGTGGCTGATTTTTCTGAATATTCATTAAATCAAGTCTCTAAAAAATCACCAAAAATTACTAAATATAAAGATATTGGCTTATTTCCCTATGATGCATTAATTAGCCCTGATGGCCGTTACTATATTGCTGGATTATTTGGTGAAGACGGTATGGCTTTGCTTGATTTATGGCATCCAGAAAAGGGCATGAAACATATCTTAAAAGATTATGGTAAAGGGGATAAAAAATTACCTGTTTATAAAATGCCACATCTTGAAGGTTGGGCAATGGCTGGAGATTACGCTTTTGTTCCTGCAGTAGGCCAGCATAAAGTTTTAGTAGTAAGTACGAAGACCTGGCAGAAGGTTGCTGAAATTCCGGCACACAGCCAGCCAATTTTTGTGATGGCTCAACCCGATAATCGCCAAATATGGGTGAATTTTGCTTTTCCTGACAATAACACTATCCAAGTGTTTAATACTGAAACCTTTGATTTAGTGAAAACTTTAAAGCCAGGGCCAGCCGTATTACATATGGAATTTACCCCGCGAGGCGAGCATGTCTGGATGTCAGTTCGCGATAGTAATGAAGTACAAGTTTACGATACGAAAACACAGACATTACTGAAAACGTTAGAATCGAAAAGTCCGAGTGGTATTTTCTTTACCAATCGCGCTCATCAAATAGGACTGTAATGATGCAATTAACCTTATTACAGCAAAACATTATTAATTCGTTTCAAAAAGAATTGCCATTATGTTCAAAACCTTATCAAGAGATGGCGTTATTATTTAATTGTAATGAAAGCGAAGTTATTTCAGCAATTAATGAATTAGATGAGCAAGGTGTTTTATCTCGGGTCGGTGCGGTTTTTGATCATAAAAAAGCAGGAGCGAGTACCTTAGCTGCGATAGCCGTACCACCTGAAAAACTAGATAAAATAGCGGGTATTGTTAATCAGTTTGAACAGGTAAATCATAACTATGCTCGTGAGCATACTTATAATTTATGGTTTGTAGCCACAGCAATTGATCCCATGGCACTGGCTGAAACATTAAAGCAAATAGAGCAATTGACGGGCTATCCTATTTTAGTGTTACCAATGGAAGCGTCTTATCATATCGATTTAGGATTTAAGATTAACTTTGATCGTGATGATAAAGCAAAACCATCTAGTCGTAACCCTGAACATAACGTTGATAACAACTTATTTATTCCTGAAAAAGTTGCATCATTATCTATCGAACAACAAGGCTTATTACGTAAAGTTTTAGAAAAAGGCTTACCAAAAACTTCTCTCCCTTATGCTGATATTGCAGAAGCTATTTGTGTTTCTGAACAGCAAGTTCAATCGCAAATATATCAATGGCAACAAAGTGGGCTAATAAGACGTTTTGGCCTAGTTGTTAAACATAGAAAATTAGGCTTTAACGCTAATGCTATGGTGGTTTGGAATATCCCTGATGAATTAGTTGATGATATTGCAGGACAACTATCTTCGTTTGATGAAGTATCGCTTTGTTATAGAAGACCTCGTCGTTTACCTGATTGGCCGTATAATTTGTTTTGTATGATTCATGGTAAAGATCGCCAAGTTGTCATCAATCAAATTACAAAAATCAGTGAGCAACTTCTCGCTAATAATCCAACGATAACTTCAAATAAACAGATTATTGAGAAGGATATTTTGTTTAGTAATAAAGCCTATAAACAGCACGGCGCTCGCTATAGTAAAGCACGTCAGTCAACTCAAAACTTAGAGCGTGCGCATGGATAGATCATCAAATACAGTGATAACTGAATTATCAGAACTAGATAAAGGATTAATCAATTTACTACAAAAAGGGTTGCCTGTTTGTGAATCTCCTTTTGAAAAAATTGCTCAAGATCTTGGTAGTACAGAAAAAGAGGTAATGGAACATTTAGAGGAACTATTGGCGAATAAAACATTATCTCGCTTTGGCCCTATGTTTGATGCCGCTTGTTTAGGTGGTGCTTTTACTTTAGCGGCATTAAGTGTCCCAGAAGAACGTTTTGATGAAGTGACAGAACAAGTGAATAGTTTTGAACAAATTGCTCATAACTATCGTCGCGATCATTATTTCAATATGTGGTTTGTTATAGGGACAGAATCTGAAGAAGAAATAGCTCAAGTTATAAAAAAAATTGAAAAGAAAACAGCATTAGCTGTGTTAAATACACCAAAATTGGAGGAATATTATGTCGGTCTCTACCTCCCAGTCTAAAAGACTTTCAGCATTAGAAAGAGAATATATTTTACTTACTCAAAATGGTTTGCCAATTACAGCTAAACC